>NZ_JBEZDJ010000015.1:0-190506 GCF_040648275.1 Micromonospora sp. NPDC049171 | reverse complement strand
GGGTGGGGGTGGGGTGGGGGTGGGGGTGGGGGTGGGGGTGGGGGTGGGGGCAGTTGGGGTGGGGTTAGCGGGTGGGGGTGGGGGGTTCGCCGGAATCTAGGACTGCCTGGGTCCAGCCGCCTTCGATGACGCCTGTCGCGTCCAGGATGGCCCAGTCGACTACGTCTGCCGCCTCCACCACCACCGGGGCGCCGATGCGCACGCTCGGGTCGGTGTTGGCGTCGCTGGCGCTCACGCCGACGATCCGCTCCGGGGCCTCCCAGGTGGTGACGCCCGCCCAGACGTACTCCGGGCCGTCGTCGCCGGGCAGGCCGTACTTGACCACCAGCTGCGACTCCGCGGGCAGCCGGCCGGCGACGAACCGGGCCCGCGCGTCACCCAGCGCCGCCCGCGCGGTGGCGACCGCCCGGCTCATCGCGTCACCGGAGCGGGCGTAGCGCACGTCCGGCTGGATTCCGGAGAACAGGGTCGCGCAGGCGGCGGCGTAGTAGCGCCCGTCCGGGCCCGGGTGGCCGGCGGGTGGGCGCAGGCTCAGGAACGAGTCGGCCTCCGGATCGGTCGCCGGGTCCAGTTCCAGGCGCAGCAGCACCGGGGCCGTCGCGCCGTGTTGCTCCGGATTGCCGTACGCCACCGCGATGTCGTGCCCGGTGACCGTGGCCAGCACCGGCAGCTGCACGAACGCCGGCACCTCCTCGCCGGTGAGCCCGTCGGTCCAGTCCCGCAGCAGTCGACGGGCCGCCCCGGTCATCACCGCACCCCAGGCGCGGGTGAGGTGGTCGGGCACCCCCTGGGTCTGCAACTCGAGCAGCCCGAAGCGGCGCAGCCCCTTGGTGGTGAACCACAGCCCCTCCCTGTCGGACGAGTACGGCACCAGCACCCAGTCGACAAGTCGGACGCGGCCCTGCTCGTCGGGGAGCGAGCGCAGCGCGGTCGCCGGGTCGAGGAACTGCAGGCCGAAGACGTCCACCACGTCGCTGTCGACGGACTCCGCCACGGCGGCCGCGACCGCGCGGGCCGCCCACTCGTGCGCGGGCGGCCAACCGGGCCGGTATTCGGCCTGTACGACCACCAGGTGGCTCGCCGCGGCCAGCCGGGCCAACTGCTCCTCGGTGGCGCCGAACGCGGTGAGCAGGTCCGGCGGCAGCTCGGGAAAGTCGGCGATCGGCCGGGTGTCGACGCTCATCAGCGGGCTGTCCAGCATCTGGCGGGCCAGCCCGTGCACCGGCTCGGCCAGCCGGCCGGTCAGGGCCGCCACCGCGGTCTTCGCGCTGACCTTCGGCAGCCCCGCCATCGGCACCAGGTAGGTCGCGCTGAGCGACTCCGGCACCGGTACGGGCAGGAAGTCGTCCGTGATGAGCATGCTTGTTTCCCCCGGTGGCCGTGCCGGTGCTGTCGAGCCGAACGCTACCCGGCCCGCCGGGCCCGGTTCAGGCGGACAGCACGACACCCAGGTAGACCAGCGTGGTGACCACCTCGACGGTCGCGCCGAGCACGTCGCCGGTGATCCCGCCGAGCCGGCGTACCACGTGGGTCAGCAGCGCGAGTGCGACGGCGAGCGCGGTGGCGACGGCCAGCGGCCCCTGCCACGGGCGGCCCGGCACCGCGGGCACCGCCAGCAGTGCGACGGCGACCGCGCCGACGGCCACCGCCACCGGGCCGACCGTGCCGGCCACCAGCGCGCCGAGCCCGTCCGGTCGGGCCGCCGGCACTCCCCGCCGGCAGGCCACCGTGACCCCGAACCGCCCGGCAGCGGTCGCCGCGACCACCGCCGCGAGACACGCCAGCCCGGACCGCCCCACCAGGTCGGCGAGCGCCGCCGACTGCACCAGGAGTACGACCACCAGGGCGACCACCCCGAACGGGCCGACGTCCGGCTTCTTCATGATCTCCAGTGCGGCTGCCCCCCGCCGGTACGAGCCGAGCGCGTCCACGGTGTCGGCCAGCCCGTCCAGGTGCAGCCCGCGGGTGAGCAGTGCGGCCGCGCCGACCGTCACACCCGCGGCCACCAGTGGGGGAGCGAACGCGCTGGTCAGCAGCAGCACCCCGGCCAGCAGGACGCCGAGCAGCGCGCCGACCACGGGGGCGAGTGCCATCGCGGTGCCGGCGACCGGGCGGTCGATCCGCCCGGCCCGCACCGGCAGCGTGGTGAACGTGGTGACCGCCAGCCGGGTTCCCGCGAGGAACCGCGTCTCAGCCGGCACGCCAGCCCGACGCCGGCTGCTCGTCCGCCCCGGTGCTGGCCGGACCCGGGCCGGCCGGCTCCGGCTCGGCGTAGTCGGGCTCGGCGTAGGCCGACTCCGGTTCGTCGAGGACCGGGTCGGACTCCTCGTCGCCCCCGAGCGACGGGTGGACCGGCAGTGCGGCGGCCAGGGCGAGCACCGAGCGCAGCAGCGGGAGTGCGACAAGCGCGTTCGCGCCCTCGCCGAGATCCATCCGCAGGTCGAGCAGCGGGGTGAGGCCGAGCACGTCGGCGGCGAGCCGCACCGACGGGTGACCGCCGTGGTCGGCGAGCAGGCACCAGTGCCGGGCCTGCCCGGCCAGGTCGCGGCTGACCATGCCGGCGGCCACCCCGACCGGCCCGTCGAGCAGCACCGGCACTCGCCGGGCGGTGGCGCCGAGCAGCACGCCGGTGGCCACCGCCACGTCGCCACCGCCCAGCTCGGCCAGGATGTCCTTGGCGCCGCGCGGCGAGCGGTGGGTGCGGTGCAGCGCGTCGCGGACCGCCGCGCAGCGGATCATCCACGCCGCGTCGTCGATCTCGCCGGAGTCGGTGATCACCCGGCCCAGCACGGCGGGCGGTTCCGCGCCCGCGGTCGCGGCGAGCACCGCCGCGGCCGCCGCCTCGGTGCCGGCGCCGCACGCCCCCAGCACCAGCAGCTGTACGCCGGCGTCGGCGGCCTGCTCGGCGAGCCGCCAGCCGTAGCGCAGCGCCGACTCCACCTGATCGAGCGAGAGCGCCGGCTGGTCCTCCATCGGCGCGGCGGTGGGAGTGTCCACCACCTGCAGGCTGGCGCCACTCTCGGCGGCGAGTCGCGCCAACGCGCCCCGGCCGGCGCGGGCCTGCGCGGCCCGGCGCGCCGACTCACCGGCGACGGTGCCGGCCGACGCCCCGCCGGCGTGGTCGCCGTGCAGCAGCAACACCCGCACCGAGCCCCAGGCCTGGGGGGTGGGGGTGCCCTGGGTGGTGGCGGCGAAGCCGACCACCCGGTCCAGCACACCCAGCCCGGCGCCCGGTACGTCCAGCGTGGCCAGTCGGTCCACCGCCTGCGGGCCCGCGAACTCGTCGGGCATCGGCAGCTCCATGCCCGGCTGGATGACCAGCCCGGTGGCCACCATCGGTAGCGCCATGGTCGGGGCGGCCCAGGGGTTGCCGGGCTCCTGGGTCGGAACGACCGGCGGCGCGTGGGTCAGCACGTCGGGCAGCTGCACCTCGGGGGTGGGCTCGGCGTCGGCCAGGCTGCCGGGGGCGGCTGGCTCGTTCGCATTGCCGGCGGCGGTGGCGCCGCCGGGGGCGGTGGCGCTGCCCGGGGCGGCCGGGGTGGTGGCGCGGCCGGGGGCGGCTGGCTCGGTCGTGCTGCCGGGGGTGGCCGGGGTGGTCGTGCTGGCGGCCGGCTTGAGCCACACCGGCTGGCCGGCGACCACCAGGGCCACCGCGTCGCAGGCGTCGGCGACCGCGCGGTTGGCCGCGCCCAGCGCGTCGGTGAACGCCCGGCCCAGCGGGGTGGTCGGCACCAGTGACAGCCCCACCTCGGGGCTCACCAGCACCACCCGGGCCGAGCAGGTGCGGATCGCGTCGGCCAGCTCGTCGATCGTCGCCACGTCGTTGGCCGGCTGGTGCGCCGGGTCGAGCAGCACCGTCACCCAGCCGCCGAGGTCGTCGACGAGCAGCGTCTCGTTGGGCTCGGCGGACGCGAGCACGTCGGCCAGCCGGCGCGGGTCCTCGGTGGTCTCCTCGGTGGTCCAGCTGCCCGGCCGCCGGGCGCGGTGCGCCGCCAACCGGGTCGCCCACTCGGTGTCCTCCGGGTCGCCCTCGGGCGCGGTGGCGAGGTAGCGGACCACCGGCGCGTCGGTGACCAGGGACTCGGCGAACTCGGACTTGCCGGACCGGATCCCGCCGAGCACCAGGACCGTGTTCCACCCGTCTACGGACATGCCCGTACCTTAGTTCGCCTCGTCCGAGTCCGGGCACGTCGCCCCAGCCCTCCCGAAGATCCGCGTCCCGCCGCGCCGATCTTGCACTTTCGGTCGCCGAGATGCGTGGAATGCCTTCTATATCCCGGCAGAAAGTGCAAGATCGCGGAAGGGGCGGGTGGGCGGCTCGATTGATCTTGCGGGGTTCTGCGGGGTGAGCGCGCGGCTGTTGTGCTTTGGGCCGACTACGCTGGCGAGGGTTCGTCCCACGGGGACTTCAGCGGCGAGGGGAGACGCGGCATGGCGTGGAGCTGGCGGTACGAGGGCACGGACGGCCAGACGGTCGAAGGACCGGCGGAGTCGTTCAGCAGCCAGGCCGATGCCGAATCCTGGATCGGTCAGACCTGGCGGGAGCTCGCGGCGTCCGGCGTCACCTCGGTCGCGCTCGTCGAGGACGACCGGGTGGAGTACCGGATGAGCCTGCTGCCCACGGCCGAGTGATGGCCTACGACCGGCCGGGAGCCGACGGGCTGGTCCTCGGCGTACCCAAGGCGGCGTTTCGGCCCAGCCCGGTCTTCCTCGGCCTGGTCGCCCTCTTCGCGGTCAGCGGGGTGCTGGCGTGGAACGGTTACGGCAGCGTCCGGTTCAACGTGTTCCTGTTCGTGGTGTCCGGCTGGCTGGTCTCGCTCTGCCTGCACGAGTACGCCCACGCGGTGGTGGCCTACCGGGCCGGCGACCGGGACATCGCCCACCGCGGCTACCTGACGCTCAACCCGTTGAAGTACACCCACCCGCTGCTGTCGATCGTGCTGCCGGTGGCAGTGGTGCTGCTCGGCGGCATCGGCCTGCCCGGCGGGGCGGTCTGGGTGGACCGGCACGCCATCCCGGGCCGACTGCGGCACACACTTGTCAGCCTCGCCGGGCCGGCGACAAACGTGCTGTTCACGCTGGTGCTCGTGTTGGCGGTGCGGCTCGGCACCCAGTCGGGCGGGCCGGTGGAGTTCTGGGCGGGGGTGGCGCTGCTCGCCTTCCTGCAACTCACCGCGAGCGTGCTGAACCTGCTGCCGGTGCCCGGCCTGGACGGCGGCAACATGATCCAGCCGTGGCTCAACCCGCAGTGGCGCAAGATGTACGACCTGTTCGCCCCGTACGGCTTCCTGCTGCTCTTCGCACTGTTGTGGAACCCGCGCATCGGCGGCTGGTTCTTCGACGCGGTCTTCGCGATCGGTGACCTGCTCGGTCTGCCCTCGTGGCTCTACGCCACCGGCCTGGAGCTGATCCGCTTCTGGCAGGGCTGACCGCCCCGGCGAGGGGCAGGGCTGAGGTGACCGGACCCGGCCCGGTCGGCGCGAAACCCTCGCGCCGGCCGGGCCGGAACGGCGTCAGGGACGCTGCGCGGGGGACTCGGTCTTCGCCGGGTCCCGCTCGACGATCGGCTCGACGATGTCGTCGATCGCCTTGAGCAGGCCGGCGTCGAGCTTCACCCCGGCCGCCTTGACGTTGTCGTGCACCTGCTCGGGGCGGGACGCCCCGATGATCGCCGACGAGACGTTCGGGTTCTGTAGGACCCACGCCACGGCGAGCTGGGCCATGCTCAGCCCGGCCTGCTCGGCGAGGGGCTTGAGCTGCTGCACCCGGGTCAGCACGTCGTCGTTCATGAACCGGGAGATGAAGCCCGCGCCGGACTTCTCGTCGGTGGCGCGGGAACCGGCCGGCGGCGGCTGCCCCGGCAGGTACTTGCCGGAGAGCACGCCCTGCGCCATCGGCGACCAGACGATCTGTCCGATGCCCAGTTCCTCGCTGGCCGGTACGACCTCGGTCTCGATTACCCGCCAGAGCATCGAATACTGTGGTTGGTTGGAGACCAGCGGGACGTGCAGCTCCCGGGCGAGCGGGTGCGCGGCGCGCAGCTGCTCGGCGGTCCACTCGGAGACCCCGATGTAGTGCGCCTTGCCGGCGTGCACGACGTCGGCGAACGCCTCCATCGTCTCCTCCAGTGGCGTGCTGTAGTCGTACCGGTGGGCCTGGTAGAGGTCCACGTAGTCGGTACGCAGCCGGCGCAGCGAGCCGTTGATCGACTCCATGATGTGCTTGCGGGACAGGCCACGGTCGTTGCGGCCCGGTCCGGTCGGCCAGTAGACCTTGGTGAAGATCTCCAGGCCCTCCCGGCGTTCGTTCTCCAGCGCCCGGCCGAGCACGTCCTCGGCTCGGGTGCCGGCGTACACGTCGGCGGTGTCGAAGGTCGTGATCCCCGCGTCGAGTGCGGCCCGGACGCAGGCGAACGCGGCGTCCTCCTCGACCTGCGACCCGTGGGTGATCCAGTTGCCGTACGAGATCTCGCTGACCATCAGGCCGGAACGGCCCAGGTGTCGGAATTCCATGTACCGACCCTAGCTCTAGTGGATCACCGGTGGCGATCGGCGACTCAGAGCACCGGGTTGGCGTCGGTGAGTAGCCGGTCGATCTCCTCCAACACCTCGGCGCGATCGCGGTGCACCGGGTCGATGAGCGGCACACCCCGCCGGTCCAGTGCGCCCCACCGCCCGTTGCCGCTCTCGACCAGGAACGCCACCGGGTGGATGACCAGCATCGGGTGCGCCGGCGGGACCAGCACCGTGCCGGTGCGGTCCACCACACCGCGCCGGCCGGCCACGTCGACCACGGCGAGCCCCTCGTCGGTGAAACCGTCGACCTGCCGACCGTCGGCCAGCTCGGTGACGAACCCGTGGTAACGCGTGGGCACGACGATCCGGCCCGTCCGGTCGACCGCCCCCCACCCCTCGCGCCGCACCGCGGCCAGCCCGCGGCGGAACGGTCGTACCTCGGCGAAGTTGGGCGCCACCTGCACCGCGCCGGTCGCGTCGATGGCCGTCCAACCGCCCTCGCCGACCACCCAGGCCAGACCGTCGCTGAACGGGTGCGCGGCCCGGTAGGAGGGCGGGATCACCGTCGTACCGAGCAGGTTGATCAGCGACCACCGGTCGGTGTCCGGCCGGCGCACCCAGGCCAGCCCGTCGTGGAATGGTTGCGCCTCGGCGTACCGGGCCGGGATGACCACGTCGCCGTCCGGGCCGGTGTAACCCCACAGCGGCCCGTCCCGGTCCGGCACCGGGGGCCGGTCACGGTCGAGCACCTCGTCCCGACCCCGGCGGTACGGGCCGAAGCCGTCCGCCGTGGCCCGGACGGCGACCGCGTCGAGGGCCACCCGGATTCGGTCCAGCAGTTCGGCGTCGCCGGCGCCGCGCAGGTCGAGCGCCTGCTCGAAGTGCTGGCAGGCTTCCATGAGCCGTCCCTGGTCGTAACACGACCGTCCGGCGTGCTCGTGGAGTGCAGCCCGCAACCGGTCGGGTAGCTCGACCGAATTGGCCTGGGCGAAGAGCTGGTCGGCCTCGGCGAAGTCGCCGCGCCAGCGCAGGACGTGGGCCAGTCGCGCCTGGGCCAACGCGGTCCGACGCAGCTCGCCGGTGGCCTCGGCGTAGGTGAGGGCGAGCCGACCATCGGCCAGCGCGTCGTCCAGGTCGCCGAGGATCCGCGAGGTCACCGCGCGCAGGCTGAGCAGTCGGGCCCGGGCGCGGTTGTCGATCGCCGAGCCCAGCTTCTCGGTCAGCCGCCGCCGGATGGCCCGCAGGTCGTCCGGCTCCGTCAGCTCCTCACGCAAGGTGACCGGGTCCAACCGCCAGCGGTACGCCGCGAGGACCTGCTCCGGGTCGCCCGGGTCGGCCAGTGACGGGCCGATCGCCGCGGGCGCAGCGTCGCCGGGTGGTGCCGAGACGGGCGCGTTCTCCCCGCGCGAGCCGGTCCTCGGGCCGGGAACCGATGAGGCAGGCGGTCCGGAGACGGGTGGTGCGTAGGCCGCGTGTGTCGACGCGGGTGGTGCGGAGTCGGGCGGTGCCGGGGCGGCGGGCGGTCCGGAGGCGGGTGGTGCGTAGGCCGCCTGTGTCGACGCGGGTGAGGGGGACTCAGCCGACTCTGTCGACGCGGGTGGTGCGGACACGGGCATGGGGGCGATCGGTGGTGCGGGGACGGGCGGTGGCACCGAAGATGGCGGCGCGTACGCGGGCGGCGCATACGCGGGCGGCGCAGACACCGGTGTCGCGGAGACGGGTGCCCCGAAGGTCTGCTCCGCGGAGGCGGGCGGTGCGGAGACAGATCGCGTGGCGGCCGTAGGCGCGGGCGCTGGCGGTGCGGAGATGGGTGCGACGGGCGGCGTCAGGGTCGGCGGTGTGTGGTCGTCCCGGCCCGGGGCTCCCGGGATCCGTGCTCCCGAGCCTGGCGGTCCCGAGATCGGTGCATCGTTGTCATCAGACATTGCGGGCGGGGCCGGCAGTGCGACGTCGTCCGACCAGTCGTCGGCTCGCGAACCGTCCGTCAACCCGGTGGTGCTCGGGTCGCCCTCGGCATCGGACGGCGGGGCGTCGTCCGTCCGGTCGGGCGTAACGGCATCGGTGTCCCCGACCAGGCGAGCGGCGGCCGGTTGGTCGTCGACCTCGACTACGGCTTCGGGCTGGTGAGCCGGCGTCGCGGTGGAGGGGGCACCGGAGTCGGGCCGGTCATCGTTCTGCACCGATTCGGGCCCGACAGTTGCCTGCGCGTCGTCGAGCGGGTCGCCAGCCCAGGTGCCGGTGGTCGGGCGAGCGGGCGGCGCGGACACCGACCCAGGAGAGTCAGCCGCTGTCGACCTGCCTGCCTGCTCGTCGATCAGATCGCGACGCACGTCAGTGGTCGATGTCGACAGATCCCGATCCCCCGTGCCCGGTGCGGTGGACAGCTCGGGGTCGCCGGCGGTCGACTCACTCTCGGTCGACTCGGACCGCTGCGGGTCATTGTCGGTCGGCTCGGACCGCTCCGCGTCAAGGTCGGTCGGCCTGGACCGCTGCCGGTCATCATCGGTCGACTCGGACGGGCGCGGTTCGTTGTCGGCTGACTCGGACGGTTGCCGGTTCGGCGCGGGCTCGCTCGGATCGGGGTCGGCGGGCTGAGCGGGGCTGAACCACGCGTCCGGCCCGCGGGTACCCACAACCTCGTCCGGGTCCGAAACGGGGGCGACCGGCTCTTCCGAGGGCGGCGGCGGTACGTAGCGGCGCGGTGTGCCAGGGGCGAGCGGGAGTGCCACCTCGGCGGCCGGGGGTCCCGGCGCCGTCGGTGTCGGGGCGGGCGGGGTCGTCGCCGGGGCCGGGACCTGCCAGGTGGGCGGTGGCGCGACAGCCGGCCGCGCGACCGCCGGCGGAGACATCCGATCCGTGGGGTGCGGCCGGTCGGTGGGGTGCGGCCGGTCGGTGGGGTGCGAGCGGTCGGTGGGGTGCGGCCGGTCCGTGGGGTGCGGCCGGTCCGTGGGGTGCGGCCGGTCCGTGGCGTGCGGCGGCCTGCGGTGGTCGGTGGGAGAGCCGGTGCCCGACACGTCACCGAACTGGCGGCGGTCTGCGGTCGGCTCGCCGTCGCGCCGCTGGTCCGCGGTGTTCGGGCCGGGGTAACGCGGCGGTGGGGTGGGGCGCACCCCGGCAGTCGGTGCCGGTTCGGCCGGTGTCCGGCGCGCAGGCGGCAGTGGGACGTCCGAGCGCTCGTCGGAGGTGGGCGGGTCCACCGGCGCGGGCAGGTACTCCAGCCGAAGGCTTGCGGCGGGTGGACCCGAGACGGGCACCTCGGAGGCTGGGGAGACCGGGGCAGCCGACACCGGTCGGTCCCGGCCGGGTGCGGCGGGGGAGACGGGCGATGGCGGCATCGTTCGCTCCGGCGGAACCGGCACGACCCGGCTGGACGGCGACGGAGCCGTCGCCGCTGGGCGTACCGGGCGCTCGTCGTAGCGCGACGGGGTGACCGCCGGTCGCTCGGGCCGGGCGTCCGGTCGCGCCGGGGTACCCGACTCGGGGGTGCGGTGCGGGTCGCTGCGGTGGCCCGGCTCCCGGGTGCGGTCCGGGCGCAACGGACCCGGCGGCGGCCAGGGCAGGCTGCCGTCCGGCCGTTGACTCGACTGCGGCCGAGGCTCGCGGTAGGCGTCGTCGTGCGCCCGTTCGTCGCGGTACGCGTGCTCGCGCGGCCGTTCGTCGCGGTAGGCGTTGTCGTGCGCCCGTTCGTCGCGGTACGCGTGCTCGCGCGGCCGTTCCTCGCGGTACGCGTTGTCGTGCGCCCGTTCGTCGCGGTACGCGTGCTCGCGGTGGCCGTCCGGGCGGGCTTCCTCACGCGGGCGCCGGTCCGGGTACGCCTCGGCGCGGGCCGCGGTCTCGCGGGGCTGCTGCCGGTGCGGGTCGCTGTCGGCTCGACGCCGATCGTCGTCGCGGCGGGGATGATCGGGCAGCTCCGGCTCGGGGCGGTGCCGTCGACCGCCGTTGGGTGGCGGTGGTGCGCCGGCTCCCTCGTCGGCGTGGTAGCGCCGATCCGGGCGGCGGGCCTCGTCGGCGGCGCGGTCCGGGTGCCCGTCGGCGCGGTATCGCGGGCGGCCGTCCACGGCTGCCCACTCGTCGGCCCCGTCGGCGACCCGGTCCTCGGCCGGCCGGCCGTCGCGGTCCCGGGTGGGTCGTCCGCCGTACCCGTCGCCGGGGTGGCGTTCGTAACCGGCGGCCGGTCGCTCGTGCGTGCCGCGCCGACGCGGCGAATCGTCCGGCTCCGGCACCCAACCGGAGTCGGACCGGGGGGCGGGGGAGACCGGTGGCGTGCCCGGGTGGCCCCGGTCCCGCTCGGCGGGCTCGGGCCGCTGGCGGCGGCTGTCGTACCGCTCGGAGGAGGGCTGGTCCGGGTGCCAGGCGGCCTCCCGCGCCGGGCCTCGCTCGTCGCTGGGCCGTCGGTCGGACCAGGCGGTACGCCGGTCCGACTCGGGGTGGCGACGATCGTCGCGTCGGGGCGGTTCGGGGAGTGGCCGGCGGTACGGTTCATGGTCGTAGGTGCGGGGGGCGGTGCCGTCGTTCCGGCCGTAGGCGGACGTGTCGGCCGAGCGGGCGTCGCTCCGGGGTCGGCCGTAGCTCGGTGTCTCGCCCGGCTCGTCGTCCACCCAGGACCGGCCGTGGACCGCCGACTCCTCCGGTGGTTCGTCGGCCCAGGACCGGCCGAGGTAGGTGCCGTCCGGGCGGGTGGGCGCGAGCGACGGCACCTCGGCTCGGCCGCTCACCGTCGCGCGGCCGCGCGGTGGCGGCTGGTGCACCGCGCCGATGTCGCCGGGATAGCGCTGGCCGGGGAACTGGGGGTGCCACTCGGTGGTCGGCTCGACCACCCAGGACGGCTCGTTCGGGTCTGACCACCGGTCGGGGTAGCGGCCGCTCATCGGCCGAGCCTGTCGCCGTGCCCGGCCGCCCGGCCGGTTCCCGCCGGAGGCGAGCCAACCGCAACCGCAACCGGGTGCTCGCCGGGCGTCCGGTCGCCGCCTGCCACGCCCCGGTGGCCGGCTCGCGTCCGCTCGCTCACGGCGTTGTCACCTCGTTGCAAATTGTCGTGCGGGGGCCTCGCGTGCCGGTCAGGTCGCCCGCGCCGACGGGCCGTGGCTGCGGATGGAGGGTAACGGCGTGGACTTGCTCACCGCCACTGTGGTGCCGCCCACGGGCGCAAACGTTATCCCAATGGTTTCGGACATTTGGTCCTATAACCCAATCTGGTCTTCGACCCTACCGCATTCGACTGCCGCCTGGCTCGGGCGGATCGTCGTCCGGTCAGGGATGCTCCAGGATGAGGACGGCGAACGTGCCGGGTGCGAGCGCCTCGTAGCGGTGTGGGGCATCGCCGGGGAACGCCGCGTAGTCGCCGGGGTCGAGTTCGATCGGGGCCGTCTCAGGGCCGACCCGCAGCCGGCCGGCGGCGACCACCACGTGCTCGACACTGCGCGGGGTGTGCCCGTCCGCGGCGCGGGCCGCGCCCGGTTCCAGCTCGATCAGGTAGACGTCCCGGCGCAGGTGTGCCGTCCCGGCGCTGAGCAGTGTGCCGGTGAAGTCGGCCTGCTCGGAGCGGACCCGAGACCCGTCCCCGGCCCGGATCACCCGTACGGCGGCGTCGAGGGGCTCCACCAGCCGGCTGAATGGCACGCCGAGTGCCACACCCAACGCCCAGAGCGTCTCCACGCTCGGGTTGCCGGTGCCGGACTCCAGTTGGGAGAGGGTGGACTTGGCCACCCCGGCCCGGCGGGCAAGCTCGGTCAGCGAGATGCCCACCCGTTCCCGCTCCCGGCGCAGGGCGGCGGCGATGGTGGCCAGCGGGGCGGCGGGTTCCGGAGGCATGCGTTCGCTCCATTGGATCAGCGTTCGTTGCGACGAACAGCAGCAGGTGCTTGCCAGCGTCCCCCTGGCCGAGCAAGATCCGCGCAACTAACGGGAAACTGCTGCCTCCGAGACGTCGGAGACAGCAGTTTCGCTGAAGTCGTGGTGGTGCGTGGACGGGGAGCCGGGGTCAGACCTTGTCGCCGAGGTTGACCTGCGGGGCCGGGGCGCGCATCCGCCGGAAGGTGATCGACCGCATGACCGCGTAGAGGAAGAGCGAGCCCATCCGCTGGTCGGTCTTCGGGAAGCGCTCCCGGACCAGCTTGCTGATCTTGCGGCAGATCAACACCGAGTCGATGACCACGCCCAGGGCCAGCGCGCCCCAGAGCACGTTGGAGATCAACCGGACCGGGTCCGGCATCGCCGCGTTCGACCCGATCAGCACGATCAGCGCACCGCCGAAGAACCAGGTGCCGACGGTACGCCGGGAGTCGACCACGTTGCGGGCCAGCAGCCGCTCCGGGCCGCGGTCGCGGGGGCCGCCCTCACGGCGGAACTCCGACGCGGCCTCGGCGCGCAGTTGGCGGCGACGCTCCCGCTCCTCCTCCTTGCTGAGGGGGCGAGTGGGGCCGGCCGGGCGACGGCCGACGGTTGGCCGCTTCGGCGTCTCCCGACCCTTGGCCGGGGTGTAACCCCGGGAACGCTCGGCGGTCTCCTCGGTGGTCACCGATGAGACGGCCTCGTCGACGAGGTCAGTGGACTTGCGGCGAAAGAGCGACGGCACGCGGCAAGGGTAGCCAACGATCCGCGCCCGGTGCACATCGCGGTGCACCGGGCGCGGATCGAGGTCGCAAGCGCGGCCGGGTGACGAACGGGAGGTGTGCGAGGTTACGGACGCTCGGCGTGCGCGCCCAGGTCGGCGAGCTTCGCCTCGAAGTCCTCGTAGCCGCGGTTGATCAGGTCGACGCCGTACACCCGGGAGGTGCCCTCGGCCGCGAGCGCCGCGATCAGGTGGCTGAACCCGGCCCGCAGGTCCGGGATGACCAGGTCGGCGGCGTGCAGCTTGCTCGGCCCGGCGATCACCGCGGAGTGCTTGAAGTTGCGCCGGCCGAAGCGGCACGGGGTGCCGCCGAGGCAGTCCCGGTAGACCTGGATGTTGGCGCCCATCGAGTTCAGTGCCTCGGTGTAGCCCAGCCGCTGCTCGTAGACCGTCTCGTGGACGATCGACAGGCCGCGGGCCTGGGTCAACGCCACGACCAGCGGCTGCTGCCAGTCGGTCATGAACCCGGGGTGCACGTCGGTCTCCAGCGCCACCGCGTTCAGCTCGCCGCCGGGGTGCCAGAAGCGGATGCCGCCCTCCTGCCCCGGGTCGCCCAGCTTCGGCGCACGCGCGTCGGTGACCTCGTACTCGCCACCGACCGAGCGGAAGATGTTCAGGAAGGTCATCATGTCGGCCTGCTGCGCGCCGAGCACCTCGACGTGACCGCGGGTGGCCAGGGCGGCAGCCGCCCAGCTGGCGGCCTCGATCCGGTCCGGGATCGGCCGGTGGGTGTAACCGTGCAGCTTCGGCACGCCCTGGATCTCGATCACCCGGTCGGTGTGGACCTTGATGATCGCGCCCATCTTCTGCAGGATGCAGATCAGGTCGATGATCTCCGGCTCCACCGCGGCGTTGCGCAGCTCGGTGACGCCCTCGGCCATGACCGCGGTCAGCAGCACCTGCTCGGTGGCGCCGACGCTCGGGTACGGCAGGGCGAACTTGGTGCCGTGCAGGCCGTTCGGTGCGGACAGGTGCAGGCCCTCCGGCCGCTTCTCGACCGTGGCGCCGAACTCGCGCAGCGCTTGGAGGTGGAAGTCGATCGGGCGCGGGCCGATGTGGCAGCCGCCCAGGTCCGGGATGAACGCGTGCCCGAGCCGGTGCAGCAGCGGGCCGCAGAACAGGATCGGGATCCGGCTGGAACCGGCGTGCACGTTGATCTGGTCGGTGCTGGCGCTCTCCACGTTCGCCGGGTCGAAGACGAGCTCGCCGTCCTCGGCGCCGTCGGTGACCTTGACGCCGTGCAGGCCGAGCAGACCCCGGACCACCTCGACGTCGCGGATCTTCGGCACGTCGAACAGCCGGCTCGGGCTGTCGCCGAGCAGCGCGGCGACCATCGCCTTCGATACCAGGTTCTTCGCGCCGCGCACGCGGATCCGCCCTTCGAGCGGAGTGCCTCCGTGCACAACCAGGACGTCGTCGGTCAACGCAACCTCCAGCGCGTCGGTGCTGCCGTGTTGTTGGTGGGGCGCCTGAACGCTGTCGCTACCCCGGATGCGGCCAAGTCGAAACGGCCCGCGTATGTCGTCGCTCCGGCAGCATAGCCCTCGGTGACGAAAAAGGACTCGGTCACATCGGCGTGTGTGGCATTAATCGGTGATCCGGCGCTTTTGCGTACCAAGAGCACTACGGATCGTGATCAGGACGCCGCCGGCGGCGGGGTGTCCGCGCCGGGCAGGGCGAGCATCTGGTCCAGTGCGACGCGGGCGTGGTGGGCGGTGTCCGCGTCCACCGTGATCTGGTTGACGACCCGGCCCGCGACCAGCTCCTCAAGCGCCCAGACCAGGTGTGGCAGATCGATCCGGTTCATCGTCGAGCAGTAGCAGACGGCCTTGTCCAGGAACATGACCTGCTTGTCCGGGTGCGCCAGCGCGAGACGGCGGACCAGGTTCAGCTCGGTGCCGAGCGCCCACGCCGAACCGGCCGGAGCCGCCTCGACGGCCTTGATGATGTACTCGGTGGAGCCCACGTAGTCGGCCGCGGTGACCACCTCGTGCCGGCACTCCGGGTGGACCAGCACGTTGACGCCGGGCACCCGCGCCCGTACGTCGTTGACACTCTCGAGCGTGAACCGGCCGTGCACCGAGCAGTGCCCCCGCCAGAGGATCATCTTGGCGTCGCGCAGCTGCTCCGGGGTGAGCCCGCCACCGGGCTTGTGCGGGTCGTAGAGCACGCAGTCGTCAAGCGACAGGCCCATCTCCAGCACCGCCGTGTTGCGGCCCAGGTGCTGGTCGGGCAGGAAGAGCACCTTCGAACCCTGCTCGAACGCCCAGTCCAGGGCGCGCTTGGCGTTGGACGAGGTGCAGACCACGCCGCCGTTGCGGCCGACGAAGCCCTTGATGTCGGCCGAGGAGTTCATGTACGTCACCGGGACGGTCTCACCGGCGATGCCCAGCTCGGTAAGCGTGTCCCACGCGGCCTCGACCTGGCCCAGGGCCGCCATGTCCGCCATCGAGCAGCCCGCGGCGAGGTCCGGCAGGATCACCCGCTGGGCGTCGGTGGTGAGGATGTCGGCGCTCTCGGCCATGAAGTGCACGCCGCAGAAGACGATGTACTCCGCGTCCGGACGGGCCGCGGCCTCCCGGGCCAGCTTGAACGAGTCGCCTGTCACATCGGCGAACTGGATCACCTCGTCGCGCTGGTAGTGGTGCCCCAGCACGAAGACCTTGCTGCCCAGCTTCGCCTTCGCGGCCGTGGCGCGGGCCACCAGATCCGGGTCGCTGGGCGCCGGCAGGTCGCCCGGACACTCGACGCCGCGCTCGGTGTCGGGGTCGCTGCCCCGACCGAGCAGCAGCAGAGCCGTCGCGGTGTTGGAGGGTTCCACCCAGGTCGAAGTCACGTAGCCATGGTCCCACAGCAGGAGCGCGACGCAGCTTCGCGCGGTGTGGGCTGCCACACTGCTCGGCATGCGCGTGCTGCTCTGCCCGGACAAGTTCGCCGGCACCCTGTCCGCACCGGAGGTGGCCGCCGCGGTGGCTGCCGGTTGGCGCACCGTCACCGACCGCGACGAGCTGCTGATCCGGCCGCTCTCCGACGGGGGGCCGGGCTTCGTGCCGGTGCTCGCCGAAGCCCTCGGCGGCCGGCGGGTACCGGTGTCGACAGTTGATCCGCTGGGCCGGCCGGCGGCCGGTGAGATCCTGCTCACCGCGGACGGCGCGACCGCCTACCTGGAGAGCGCGCAGGCCTGCGGGCTGCACCTGCTCAGCACCGCCGAACGCGACCCGAAGACCACCACGTCGTACGGGCTGGGCCTGCTCGTGGCCGCCGCGGTGGAGAGCGGCGCACGGACGGTGGTGATCGGGCTGGGCGGCTCCGGCACCAACGACGCGGGAGCCGGAATGCTCGCCGCGCTGGGCGTGACCCCCCTGGACGCCACGGGCGCCGCGCTGCCGTACGGCGGGGCGGCGCTGGCCCTGGTCGACGCCCTCGACGGCGCGCCCCGGCTGCGCGGCGTCCGGCTCGTCGCCGCCACCGACGTGGACAACCCGCTGCTCGGCCTGCACGGCGCGAGCAACGTGTTCGGTCCGCAGAAGGGCGCCGACCGGGCGGACGTGCTGCTGCTCGACGCGGCTCTGGAGCGCTTCGCGGCCGTGGTGGGGCGGGATCTGCCCGGCTGCCCGGCCGGGCTCGGTGCGCTGCCCGGCGGCGGCGCCGCGGGTGGCCTCGGCGCGGCCGTCCTCGCCCTGGGTGGAGGCTGCGAGTCGGGCATCGACCTGGTCACCCGGGCCACCGGACTGGACGCCGCACTGGACAGCGTCGACCTGGTGATCACCGGTGAGGGATCGTTCGACCACCAGTCGCTGCGCGGCAAGGTGGTCGCCGGAGTGGCCGGCGCCGCCCGCGACCGGGGGGTGCCCTGCGTGGTGGTGGCCGGGCAGGTGAGCACCGGCCGACGCGAGGCCGCCTCGGCCGGGGTCACCGATGCGTACAGCCTGGTCGAGCACTTCGGTGGCGACCAGGGCGGCGGGCTCGACGCCGCCCTGAGCCGGCCCGCGGAGGGGTTGCACGACCTGGGCGCCCGGCTGGCCCGGCAGTGGAGCCGCTGAGGCTTCCGAGCGCCCGCCAGCGGGGCCGCTGAGGCTGCCGAGCGCCCGCCAGCGGGGCGACCTGCGGCGGCGATCACGCCACGCGGGTGAGCCTGGCCGGGGCGGCGTACCATCAGCGGAGGACCACAACCGGGAATCACTGGACGGCGCACGGCGTTGGCCAGTGCGTCCGGACCCACACCGCGCAGGGAGACTTCCACGTGACCACGCCAGCGCAGACCGAGTCGACCGAGGCCCAGGCCCCTACTTCCGTCGTCCTCACCGACGTCGCGGCGCAGAAGGTCAAGGCCCTGATCGAGCAGGAGGGCCGCGACGACCTGCGGCTCCGCGTCGCGGTGCAGCCGGGTGGCTGCTCCGGCCTGCGGTACCAGCTCTTCTTCGACGAGCGTTCGCTCGACGGTGACGTCGTCACCGACTTCGGCGGTGTCGGGGTCGTCGTCGACCGGATGAGCGCCCCGTACCTGTCCGGCGCGACGATCGACTTCGCCGACCGGATCGACGCCCAGGGCTTCACCATCGACAACCCCAACGCGGGCAACTCGTGCGCCTGCGGTGACTCGTTCAACTGAGTCACACCACTCCAGCGCAGACGGGGCCGTCCTTCGGGACGGCCCCGTCTGCGCTGGTGGGGCTGGGAGCGGTCCCGAAGTGGCGGTGACGGGCCGGTCACCGAGGTCCCACCGGCAGGTTGCCGGGCCGGTAGGCTGACCGCGCCCTGCTCCCTACCCCGAGGGTTGATATGAAGATCGCCGTGACCGGCTCGATCGCCACCGATCACCTGATGAGCTTCCCCGGTCGCTTCGCCGACCAGCTCATCGCCGATCAGCTGCACAAGGTGTCCCTCTCCTTCCTGGTAGACGATCTGGTGCTCCGTCGCGGCGGCGTGGCGGCGAACATCGCCTTCGGCATGGGGCAGTTGGGCCTGCGCCCGGTGCTGCTCGGCGCGGTGGGGGCGGACTTCGCCGACTACCGCTCCTGGCTGGAGCGTCACGGCGTCGACTGCGACTCCGTGCACGTCAGCGAGGTGGCGCACACCTCTCGGTTCGTCTGCACCACCGACACCGACATGTGCCAGATCGCGTCGTTCTACGCCGGCGCGATGAGCGAGGCCCGCAACATCGAGCTCGCCCCGGTCGCCGACCGGATCGGCGGCCTGGACCTGGTGCTGGTCAGCGCCAACGACCCCGAGGCGATGCTGCGGCACTCGGCCGAGTGCCGCACCCGTGGGTACGCGTTCGCCGCCGACCCCTCCCAGCAGCTCGCCCGGATGCCCGGCGAGGACGTGGTGGCGCTGATCGAGGGCGCCGACTACCTGATGACCAACGACTACGAGAAGTCGCTGTTGCAGAGCAAGGCGCAACTGACCGACGCCCAACTGCTGGACCTGGTCAAGGTGCGGGTCACCACGCTGGGCAAGCACGGTGTGGAGATCGTCGGGCGGGACATCGACCCCATCCACGTCCCGATCGCCCGCGAGACCCGGGCGGTCGACCCGACCGGCGTGGGCGACGGCTTCCGGGCCGGGTTCTTCACCGCGCTCTCCTGGGGTGTCGGCCTGGAGCGCGCCGCCCAGGTCGGCTCGCTGCTGGCCACGCTGGTGCTGGAGACCGTCGGCACCCAGGAGTACGACATCCGCGCCGACCTGTTCGTCAAGCGCCTGGCCGAGTCCTACGGCGACGAGGCAGCAGACGAGATCCGCCCCCACCTCCTCCCGGCCTAGCCCTCACCCCAGCTTCGCCGATCTTGCACCTTGTGTCGCCGTATCGCGGCTTTTGTGTCCTTTAGCCGGGGCAGAAAGTGCAAGATCGGCGTGGGGCTTGGGGGTTAGTGCAGGCGGCGGACGTCGTAGGCGGGGCCGTCTGGGCCGTTTACCGCGCCCACGAACTCCTGGCCGCGCATCCGGCACCAAGCGGGGATGTCGACCGCCGCCGCCGGGTCGTCGGCCAACACCCGGACCACCGTGCCGACCGGCACCTGCGGCAGCCGCCGGGCCGCCGCGATCACGGGCAGCGGGCACCGCTGACCCCGACAGTCGATCACCTCGTGTGGCATCGTCACAGCCCCACCACCCCAGCCTCGGCCCGCAACCCGGCGACGATCCCCGGCAACTCGCCGAGGAACCGCTCCACGTCCGCCTCGGTCGTCTCCCGATGCAGGCTGACCCGCACGTTGCCGTGCGAGAGCACCCCCATCGCCTCCAGCACGTGCGACGGGCGCAGCGTCGACGACGTACAGGACGAACCGGACGACACGGCGAAGCCCCGCCGATCCAGAGCATGCAACAGCGCCTCCCCGTCGACGTACAGGCACGAGAAGGTGACCAGGTGGGGGAGCCGGAGCACCGGGTCACCCACCACCTCCACGTCGGGCACGTCCACCGCGACCCGCGCCCGGATCCGATCCACGAACGCGGCCAGCCGGGTCGCCTCCGCCGCCGCGTCGGCCGCCGCCGCGCGCAGGCTCGCCGCCGCCGCCACCACCGCGGGCAGGTTCACCACCCCGGGGGTACGACCACCCTCCCGCTCGTCGGCCGGCCAGGGCGACTCCCAACGGGTGCCCTTACGCACCACCAGCACCCCCACCCCGGGTGGGCCGCCCCACTTGTGGGCACTCGCGGTGAGCACCGACCAACCGGCCGGCAGGGGCACCCGGCCAACCGACTGCGCGGCGTCCACGTAGAGCGGCACCCCCACGTCGGCACAGTCGGCGGCCGCCTCGGCGACCGGTTGCACCGTCCCCACCTCGTGACTGGCGGTGATCAGCGCGGCCAACGCGACACCGGGGGCCCGGACCGCCGCCGACCACGCGGTCAGGTCCAGTCGGCCCAACCTGTCGACCGGCACCCCGGTGGCGGTCCCGCCCCTCGCGACGTGCCACTCCGCCGCGTGCAACACCGCCGAGTGCTCGATCGCCGAGTGCACAAACGCCGACCCGACCCGGTGCCGCCCCGCCAGGCCTCCGAGCACAGCCCCGTGGGCTGCGGTCGTACCGCTGGGGGTGAACGACACCTCGTCGGCACGGGCGCCGAGGGTCACCGCGGTGGCCTCGCGGGCGGCGTCGAGCAGTTGCCGCGCCCGACGGGCCTGGGCGTAGAGCTTGCCCGGGTCGGCCCAGCCGTCGTCGAGCGCGGCCAACAGCGCCTGCCGCGCGACCGGATGCATCGGCGCGGCGGTCGCCGCGTCCAGGTAGACCGGGGATGCGCTCACAGATCCGCCTTCGTTCGCGACTGCGGGGCTCGCAACCCCGGCTCACTCCTCGCGCTCACGGTGCCGTCGCTCGTTCGCGACTGCGGGGCTCGCAACCCCGGCTCACTCCTCGCGCTCACAGGTTGCAACGCTATCGCGGCGGTATGCCCAGGATCCCCCCGATGGGGGCGGACAGTGACCCCACCACGGTCGAGTCCGTCATGGTCGAGTAATCTGCGACCGTCGGTGACGCCTTTGCCGCCGGTGCTGACGAAAGACGCACCGCGGCGCGCTAGGGAGGCAGGACCAGGTGGTCGCAAGGAGTTCGGAGGTACGGCCGTCGGCCGTACGGCACAGCGCTTCGCCAGGGGTCGGTGGACGCCGGGGGCGTGGTGCTGGTCGGTTGGCCGGGCTCGGTCTCAGTGGCGTGGCGCTGCTGATCCTGCTCACGGGCTGTGACGTGGGTCAGACCTTCCACGGCTTCGGCTGGCCGCAGGGCGGCATCTCGCCGGAGTCCAAGCGGATGTACGACCTGTGGATCGCCTCCTGCATCGCCGCCCTCGCGGTCGGCGTCTTCGTGTGGGGCCTGATCTTCTGGTGCGTCGTGCGTTACCGCAAGCGTGGCAACGCGCTGCCGGTGCAGACCCGCTACAACCTGCCGATGGAGTTCCTCTACACCATCGCGCCGATCCTGATCGTCTCCGTGCTCTTCTACTACACGGCGATCGTGCAGACCGACGTCGACAAGCTGTCGAAGAACCCGGACGTCACGGTCGAGGTCGTCGCCTTCAAGTGGAACTGGCAGTTCAACTACCGCGACGGCCAGGGCACCGAGGCCCGCACCACCGCGTCGACGCTCGGCACCAGCGAGGTCATTCCGGTGCTGGTGCTGCCGACCGGCCGGTCCATCCGCTTCGAGGAGACCAGCCGCGACGTCATCCACTCGTTCTGGGTGCCGGAGCTGCTCTTCAAGCGGGACGTCATGCCGGGCAAGATCCGCAACGTGTTCGAGGTCTCCAGTCTGGACGCCGAGGGCGCCTACGTCGGGCGCTGCGCCGAACTGTGCGGCAGCTACCACGCGTTCATGAACTTCGAACTGCGGGTGGTCTCGCCGGAGAAGTACGACCAGTTCCTGGCCGCCAAGCAGAGCGGCAAGTCGACCCAGGACGCGCTGACCCAGATCGGCGAGCAGCCGTACGCGACGACCACGCAGCCGTTCGAGACCCGGCGGACGCAGGACAACTTCAACCCGGACAAAGCTCCGGCCCGCACGGGAAGCTGAGGCAGCCGCATGAAGACCGAGTGGCGTATCTTCCTGATCATTGCCGGGTTCCTCGCCGGTGCCACCATCCTCTACGGCGCGTGGACGCACGGAGAGTCGGGCGGCGTCGAGTGGGTTGGCACCGTCGCCCTGCTGCTGTCGTTCCTGCTCTGCTCGATGTGCGGTGGCTTCTTCTGGTTCGTCTCCCGCCGCATCGACCTGCGCCCGGAGGACCGTCCCGGCGCCGAGATCGCCGACGGCGCCGGTGAGGTCGGCTTCTTCAGCCCGGGCAGCTACTGGCCGTTCGGTCTGGCACTGGCCGCCGCGATCGCCGCGCTCGGCATGGTGTTCTGGCAGTACTGGCTGATCGGCGCCGGTCTGTTGGCGGTCGTCTTCTCCGCCTGCGGGCTGCTGTTCGAGTACTACAGCGGCACCCGGCGCACCGCCGAGCACTGATCCACCCGGTCGCCGTCACGGCCGACCCGTACGTCACGAAGGCCCGCATCCCCCTGGGAGCGGGCCTTCGTCGTAGCCCGACCCGGGCGGTGCGGGGTGGTGCTGGTCGGGTCGGTGCTGGTCGGGGCGGTGCGTTCAGGCGGCGCGGCGATGGGCGGGCTGGTGGCGTCGGCGCTCGGCCAGCCGGGTGACCGGAAAGACGACCGTGGCGATCACCACGGCGGCGCCGCAGCCGGTGCAGATCAGCTCGGGACAGTCGGTGTCGTGGCCGTCGACGCAGGGCGGCGCCTCGAACGGCGCCACGTCCTCGCAGACATCGCAGTAGAGCTCGCGGTGCGACACGGGTGTCTCCTTCTCACTCCAGGTGAACCGCCCCCGGATGCGACAACGACGCACAACGGGAGCGGAGAACCACTCGCCTGTAGTTTTCCACGCGGGTCCGACAAATCTCCGGCCAGCGCTGGCGGGGAGGCCCGACACGGGCTCACCGCCGTCCGCGTGGCTCGGCCCAGCCGCAGGACGGGCGCGGGGTGTCGTCACTCGGCCGCGTGCAGGAGGCTGGGCGCGGGAGTCTCATGTCGCGAGGCCCCGTCGCAGGGCGCTGCGGCAGAGCCCCGTCGGAGGCGCTGCTGCAGGGCCTCGTCGCAGGGTCCCGTCGCAGCGCGCCGCTGCAGACACCCGTCGGACGGTTCCTCCCGTCGCAGGGTTCCCGTCGCGAGGCGTCGCCGCAGGGTCCCGCCGCAGAGCCGGGCACAGGTCCAAGCGCAGGGTTCGGCCGTAGGGCCGAGCCGTAGGGCCGAACCCGCAGGGCCGGGCAGCATGATCCACTCGCGTTCATTGAAATCGCGGTAATCGGGGCGGTGGGACACCGCCGATTCAAGAAAGTCGAGTGGATCAAGGACCGGGCGGCAGTCGGACACCACGGATTCAAGGATCCCGAGTCGATCAAGGGCTGGAGAGCGGCGGACGGTGAGTCGGAGAGCGGCAGGCGATCGGTCGGCGCGGTGGCGCGGCGTCGGGCAGGTCGGGGGCGGCCCGGCGGTGGGCGGCGGGGCGCGTCGGTGGGTCGGGGGCGGCCCGGCGGTGGGCGGCCGGGCCCGGCGGTGGGTCGGCGGGCGGCCCGGCGGTGGGCTGCGGGGCGCGTTGGTGGGCGGCGCGTTGGTGCGGGGCGCGTCGGTGGGCGGCGCGTGGGTGGGTCGGTGGGCGGCGGTGCTGGCCGGCTTGCGGGTCGCGGTCAGACGGGGGTTGATGCGAGGGCGGCGGCGGTCTTGATCCAGCGGTCCAGGGTCGCGGCGGCCGCGCCGGAGTCGATCGACTCGGCCGCGCGGTGCATGCCCGCGCGCAGCGCCTCGGTCAGGTCGCCGTCGAGCGGACCCTGGGTGGCCAGCGCCGCGGCGGCGTTGACCAGCACCGCGTCCCGGATCGGACCCGCCGCACCGGCCAGCAGGCGATGGGTCACGCCGGCGTTGTACGCGGCGTCACCGCCCCGCAGGTCCTCGAGGGTGGACCGGGGCACCCCCAGATCCGTCGCGTCCAGCACGGCCTCGCGTACGGTGCCGCCCTGGGCTGCCCAGACGCGGGTCGGCGCGGCCGTGGTGAACTCGTCCAGGCCGTCCTCGCCCCGCATGACGAGCACCGAGTCGCCGCGGGCGGCGAACACGCTGGCCATCACCGGGGCCATTCGGGCGTCGAAGCAGCCGACCGCGCCGGAGCGGGGGCGGGCCGGGTTGGTGAGCGGGCCGAGGAAGTTGAAGAAGGTGGGCACACCCACCTCGCGGCGGACCGGGCCGGCGTGCCGCATTCCGGGGTGGTGTCGGGCCGCGAAGCAGAACCCGATGCCTGCCTCCTCGACGCAGCGGGCCACCTGTTCGGGGTCGAGGTCCAGCGGGATGCCGAGGAACTCCAGCAGGTCGGCGGTGCCGCACAGGGAGGAGGCGGCCCGGTTGCCGTGCTTCACCACGCGTACGCCCGTGCCCGCGACCACGAGCGCGGTCATGGTGGAGATGTTGACCGTGTGGGCGAGGTCACCGCCGGTGCCGACCACGTCGAGCGCGGTGCGGCGCGTCTCCTCGGGGAGCACCACCGGGACCGCGCGCCCCAGCATCGCCTCGACGAGACCGGCCAGCTCGGCGGGGGTCTCGCCCTTGGCCCGCAGCGCGATGGCGAAGCTCGCTGTCCGCACCGCGCCCGCCGAGCCGGTCATGATCTCGTCCATCGCCCAGGCGGTGTCGGCGGTGGACAACTCCTCGCCGTGCAGCAGCGAGGTGAGCAGGTGCGGCCAGGTCCGATCGCCCATGGCGGGCCTCCCGAGCATGCGAAGTGCGGGTGGGCTGGAACGGGCGTCGGCGGATCCGACGCCGTGACGGTGCCGGATCGCTGGGGACGTCAGGCGGGTGCGTGCGTCCGCAGCAGCTCGGCCACCGTGCCTCCGGTGGTCACCGGGTCGAGCGGGTGCACCAGCGTGGCGTCGACCTCGGCGTACGCGGCGAGCCATCGGTCGGCGGCGCGGGCGATCACGAGGCAGGTCGGGGGAGCGTCGTCCCGGTCGTCCTTGATCTGCCGGGCGATGCCGATGCCGCCACCCGGGCTCGCCTCGCCGTCGAGCAGCAGCAGGTCGATCTCGTAGTCGTCGACCAGCCGGATGGTCTCCGCGTAGGTCGACGCGTCGACGAACTCGATCCGCAGGCCGGGCGCCGGTCGGGTGCCGACGGCCAACCGCATCCGATCACGGACCTGCGGATCGTCGCTGTAGAGCAGGACGGTGCAAAGACGATCGCTCATGCCGGCACTCCGCTTCGCCGAACGGTCCGGGTACCGGCCGTTTCGTGATATCCCATGGCCTTGAGGCGGCCTCGGCCGGGAGTCGGACGGTGAGCGGTGCCGTCGTGGGGCACCATCGCACTGCGCGTGACGGTTCGTTCGCTGTGCTCACTCATTGGCCGGGCCTGCTCCCACCTCGTAGCTGCCCGCCGATCGTACCGGTCGGGGTGACGTAGCCGACATCCCGCCCGCCGCCACCCCTCGGGGCGTACCGTCCGGGCAGCTCAGGCGGCCGCGGCGTCGGCGGCGCGGTCGCGGGCCTCCTGGCGGTCCAGTTCGCGGTCGACCCGGCGGGCCTCGCGCTCGGACTGTTTGACCCACTGGACGACCAGCACCGCGAGCATGGTCACACTGACGAACTCGCCGCCGGCCCAGAGGATGCCGCCGGCGACCACCTGGTCCGCCTTGGGGTCGGCCCAGCTCAGGTTGAGCGACGGGTACCAGTCGCCGCCGAAGAGCGTGGTGCTCTGCATGATGGTGAGGCCGAGCACGGTGTGGAACGGCACCGAGAGCAGCATCAGCAGCGCCCGCGCCGGGTACGGCCAGCGGCCGGGCAGCGGGTCGAGGCCGAGTAGCGGCCAGAAGAACACGCAGCCGGTCATGATGAAGTGCGCGTGCACCAGCTCGTGCGCCCAGGCGTGCTCGAGGGTGAAGCGGTACAGGTCGCTGAAGTACAGCACGAACGGGTTGACCACGAAGATGGCGAACGCCACGAGCGGGAACGTGTAGACCCGGGCGACGCGGCTGTGCACGATCGCCAGCAGGCGCTTGCGCGGCCCGACCGGCAGGGTCCGCAGCGCCAGGGTCATCGGCGCGCCCAGCGCCAGGAAGATCGGCGCCACCATGGACAGCACCATGTGCTGGATCATGTGTACGGACAGCAGGGCGGTGTCGTACGCGTGCAGCCCGCTGACCGTGACCAGCGCGATGCCACCCAGCCCGGGGCCGAGGAAGAACACGGTGCGGGCGACCGGCCAGCGGTCGCCCCGCAGGCGCAGCCGGTACACCCCGTAGAGGTACAGGCCGGCGGCGAGCACCAGGCCGAGGGCCAGCCAGCTGTCCAGCCGGGTCTCGGTCAGCACCGCGCCGACGGTGAACGGCGGCGGGGCCGAGGTGGCGGCGAAGATCGAATCGACGTGCAGCACGCTTTTCAGGCTAGGCCAGGCGAACCGGACCCTGACGGTCGGGCCACGGAAGGCGCAGGTTTGCCACCCCGCTGATCGCCGGCCCCGGTCAGGGGCAATAATGACGGCGTGACTGCGGCCCCAGCCATTGACAAGAGCCGGATCCACTCTCTGACCCGACCGAACATGGTCAGCGTCGGGACGATCGTGTGGCTCTCCAGCGAACTCATGTTCTTCGCGGCGTTGTTCGCGATGTACTTCTCGATCCGCGCGGCTGCGCCGGAGCAGTGGGAGAAGCACACCGAGGCGCTGAACATCCCGTACGCGACCACCTTCACGGTGATCCTGGTGCTGTCCTCCGTGACCTGCCAGCTCGGCGTCTTCGCGGCGGAGAAGGGTGACGTGCACGCGCTGCGGCGCTGGTTCACCGTCACCTTCGTGATGGGCCTGATCTTCGTGCTCGGCCAGCTGAACGAGTACCGGCACCTGGTCGAGGACGGCATCAAGATCAACGGAGACGGGTACGGGTCGGTGTTCTACCTGACCACCGGCTTCCACGGCCTGCACGTGACCGGCGGTCTGATCGCCTTCATCATCTTCATGGTCCGCACGACCATGGGCCGGTTCACCCCGGCGCAGGCGACCTCGGCGATCGTCGTGTCGTACTACTGGCACTTCGTCGACGTCGTGTGGATCGGGCTGTACGCCATGATCTACTGGCTTCAGTGATCTTGCGCGTCACATTCCGCGCTGCTGCTCCGTCCCCTGAGACAGGTCCAACCGGTTAAGGACACCGCTCATGACTTCTGACAACGACCGCCGACGCGGTCTGCTCGCGCGGTTGCGCGAGCGGCCCGCCGCGCGCAGCAGGGGCCGCCGCCGGCTGGGCGCCGCGGTCCGGCTGATCGCCGCGCTGATGCTGGCCGGCGGCGCCTACACCGTCTTCGCCCCCGGTGCCCAGGCGCAGGACAACCCGCAGCTGACCGGCGCCGCCGCCGAGGGCAAGGCGCTGTTCGACGTGAGCTGTGTGACCTGTCACGGCCGCAACGCCCAGGGCGTCGAGGGTCGCGGGCCGAGCCTGGTCGGCGTCGGCGCGGCCTCGGTCGAGTTCCAGGTCAGCTCCGGGCGGATGCCGCTGGCCCGCCAGGAGGCCCAGGCGCACCGCAAGCCCCCCGTCTTCACCGACGAGCAGACCCGTCAGCTCGCCCAGTACATCCAGGAGCTCGGTGGCGGCCCGGTCGTGCCCGCGGGCGACGACCTCCACGAGGACGGCAACGTCGCGTCCGGCGGCGAGCTGTTCCGGATCAACTGCTCGCAGTGCCACGCGTTCGGTGGTGGTGGCGGCGCGCTCTCCTCGGGCAAGTTCGCCCCGAGCCTGCACCCCGCGACCGACCGCCAGATCTACGCGGCCATGCTGAGCGGCCCACAGAACATGCCGGTGTTCGGCGACAACCAGCTTCGGCCGGAGCAGAAGGCCGACATCATCGCCTACATCCAGGAGACGCTGAAGCACGACCAGGACCCGGGCGGGTTCAACCTCGGGCGGTACGGCCCGTCCACCGAGGGCCTGGCGATCTTCCTGGTTGGCATCGTGGCGCTCGTCTTCGCCAGCCTGTGGATTGCGGGCAAGTCGTGACCGAGCGGATCATCCGATTCAGTGCTGTGGCGCCGCTCGGCGCCACCCGTAGCGAGGTGACGGCATGAGCACCCACACCGAGCACCCGGCCCCGCAGGGCCAGGAGCCGCTCGACCTGAACGACCCCAAGCTGACCCGGTTCGACATCGTTCGCGAGGGCGCGCGTCGGGACGACATCGAGATCGTCCACTACGAGCCGCAGGTGCTGCCCGGCACCAAGGCGGAGCGCCGGCTGACCCGCGTGGTCGCCGGGTTCTTCCTGATCACCGGTCTGGCCGCGACGGCCTTCCTGGCCATCTACATCTGGTGGCCGTGGCAGTACGAGCCGGGCCGAGGCGGCGACAAGTGGTACACGCCGCTGCTGGGTGCCACCCTCGGCATCGCGCTGCTGGCTGTCGGCTTCGGCATCCTGACCTGGGGCAAGAAGTTGCTGCCCAAGGAGGTCTCGATCCAGGACCGGCACGAGGGCCAGGTGGACTCCGAAGGCCGCACCATCACCGGCCAGACCATGCTCTACATGGCCGACGAGCTGGGCGTGAAGCGTCGCCCGCTGCTCGGCATCTCGCTGCTGGCCGGTCTCGCGCCGGTCGCCGCGGTCGCGGCGGCGCCGCTGGTCGGCGGTCTGATCTCCCAGCCGCACAAGAACAACCAGATGTTCACCACCGGGTTCGCCCCGGCCGAGGGTGGGCAGAAGATCCGGCTGGTCCGCGAGGACGGCCGCCCGGTTCGCCCGGCGGACGTCAGCGCCGGTGGCCAGTTGACGGTCTTCCCCGGCATCGAGCACGGTGTGAGCAACATCCACGCCGACTCCCCGACGCTGCTGATCCACCTGCGGGACGCGGACGCCCAGAAGTCGCGGGAGGCCAACTCGCGGCCGAGCGTCGGCCACGGCGACTACATGTGGGGCAACTTCGCCGCGTTCTCCAAGGTCTGCACGCACGCGGGCTGCCCGGCCAGCCTGTACGAGCAGCAGACCAACCGGCTGCTCTGCCCGTGCCACCAGTCCCAGTTCCTGATCACCGACAACGCCCGGCCCATCTTCGGCCCCGCCAGCCGGCGGCTGCCGCAGTTGCCGATCGAGGTGGATTCCGAGGGCTTCTTCGTGGCGAAGTCCGACTACACTGAGACCGTTGGGCCTGATTTCTGGGAGCGGCCATGAAGCGTCGAAAGTTCGACCTTGCGGCGACGCCGGGCAAGGCCGCGGTGGGAGTGGACGACCGCTTCCAGGTGGCCACCCCGCTGCGCAAACTGCTGAACAAGGTCTTCCCGGACCACTGGTCCTTCCTGCTCGGCGAGATCGCGCTGTTCTCGTTCATCGTCCTGCTGCTGACCGGTGTGTTCCTCACCTTCTTCTACGAGCCGGCGATGACCGAGGTGGTCTACAACGGCAGCTTCGCGCCGTTGCAGGGCACCCCGATGTCCGCCGCGTACGCCTCCAGCCTGGACCTGTCGTTCGACGTCCGCGGTGGTCTGGTGATGCGGCAGATGCACCACTGGGCGGCGCTGCTGTTCATGGCCTCGATCGTCGTGCACATGCTGCGGGTCTTCTTCACCGGTGCCTTCCGCAAGCCGCGCGAGACCAACTGGATCATCGGTTCGCTGCTGTTCTGGGTCGGCTTCCTGGCCGGCTTCACCGGCTACGGCCTGCCGGATGACGGCCTGTCCGGCACCGGCCTGCGGATCGCTTCGGCGATCATGCTGTCCATCCCGGTGATCGGGTCCTGGGTCACCTCGTCGATCTTCGGTGGCGAGTTCCCGGGCACGATGATCATCAGCCGGATGTTCATCGCCCACGTGCTGCTCATCCCGGGTCTGCTCGTCGCCCTGATCAGTGTCCACCTGGGCCTGGTCTTCAAGCAGAAGCACACCCAGTGGCCCGGCCCCGGCCGGACCAACAACAACGTGGTCGGCGAGCGGATGTTCCCGCGGTACGCGTTGAAGCAGGGCGGCTTCTTCATGGTCGTCTTCGGCGTCATCGCGCTGCTGGGCGGTCTGCTCCAGATCAACCCGATCTGGCTGTTCGGCCCGTACGAGGCGTGGGTGGTCTCGGCCGCCAGCCAGCCCGACTGGTACGTCATGTTCCTGGACGGGTCGACCCGACTCATGCCCGCATGGGAGATCAACATCCCGATCGGTGACGGGTACGTCATCCCGCCGCTGTTCTGGCCGACGGTCGTGCTGCCCGGCATCATGGTGGGCCTGTCGACGATGTATCCGTTCCTGGAAGCCCGGCACCTCAAGGACCGCAAGAGCCACAACCTGCTCCAGCGTCCCCGCGACGTTCCGGCGCGGACCGCGGTCGGCGCCATGGCCGTCGCGTTCTACATCGTGCTGACGCTCTCCGGCGGCAACGACGTGATCGCCGACAAGTTCCAGATCAGCCTGAACGCGATGACCTGGGCCGGCCGGGTCGGTCTGCTGGTGATCCCGCCGATCGCGTACTACGTGACGTACCGGCTCTGCCTGGGTCTGCAGCAGCACGACCGGGAGGTGCTCGCGCACGGCGTGGAGACCGGCATCATCCGGCGCCTGCCGGACGGTCGGTTCGTCGAGGTGCACCAGCCGCTCAGCGCGTCCAACGGGCACGCGGACGGCCACGGCGAGCTGGAGTACGTCGGCTGGGTCGTGCCGAAGAAGATGAACCGGCTCGGGGCACTCGGCCCGGCCATCCGGGGCTTCTTCTACCCGATCGAGAAGCCGGTCGAGGCGCCGGTCTCACCGGGGCACCCGCCGGTCGAGCCCCGACCCGAGCGCGAGGAGATCACGAGCGGCGACAGCCGCCGCTGACCAGCCCGAACGCACCGTTACGTGGCGCCCGCCGGATTCCGGCGGGCGCCACGTCGTATTCGCACCCACCGCCCATCCGGCCAGGAGTCGGACGGCCACGGCGGGACCGGTCGACCCCGCGCGACGGGCGATCGCAGGAATAACCCCGGTGAGCCGGGTATCCGTGCGGTCCAACGTCTCAAGGGGGGAAGCATGTTGGGTATCAAACGCCTCGGCCTGTTGGCCGCGCTGGTACTGGTCGGGGTCGCGCCGGCTGCGGCCGCGCAGGCCGCGGCACAGCCGTCGACGCAGGACACCCAGTACCTGCAGGCGGTACACCAGGTCAACCTGTTCGAGATCACCGCCGGTGACCTGGCTCAGCAGAAGGGTCAGGACCAGGGGGTCAAGGACCTGGGCGCGATGCTGAAGACCGACCACACCCAGCTGGACCAGACGGTGCAGCAGACCGCGTCCCAGCTCGGCGTGGAGTTGCCGAACGAGCCCAGCGCCGATCAGCAGGCGGTCATCGACAAGCTGAACAACGCCAGCGGTGCGGAGTTCGACAGGCTCTGGGTGACCAGTGAGCTGGCTGGCCACGTCCAGGCCATCCAGGCCACCCAGACGGAGATCTCGCAGGGCTCCGAGCAGTCGGTGGTCCAGTTGGCCCAGAACGCCCTGCCGACGCTGCAGGCGCACTACGACGAGCTGGTGCAGCTCGCCAACAAGCTGGGCATCCCGGTTCCGCAGACCAGCGCCAGCGGTACGCCCAGCCCGGGCGGCACCGGCACCGAGTCGCCCGCTCCGGGTGGCACCGGCACCGAGTCGCCGGCTCCGGGTGGCACCACTGAGTCCCCGGCACCGGGTGGCGGCACCACCGAGACGCCGGCTCCCAGCGTGAGCTGACGTAGCGACAGCAGACGGCCGGTCCGCCCCGTGGGGTGGACCGGCCGCCGTGCGTGCGCTTGTCAGTCGGCGCTGGCCAGGCCGATGGCGAACGCCTCCTCCAGGTCATGCTGGGAGTACGCCCGGAACGCGATGTGCGACTCGGTGTTGAGCACGCCCGGCACCTTGGAGATGCTGCCGGCGATGACCTGGGCGATCTGGTCGAACTCGCGGACCCGGACGATGGCGATGAGGTCGACGTGCCCGGCCACCGAGTAGACCTCGCTGACGCCGGAGAGGCTGGCCAGGGTCTCCGCCACCTCGGGGATCGCGTCGGTGGCACAGTCGATCAGCACGATTGCGGTGATCACGGGACATTGCTCCGTTCGTCGGCGTCGTCGCCCATGCTAGATGTTCCGGCGGGGCCTGGCGCCCTGGCCGTCGCCGTTGCCGCCCCACCGGTCCGCCTGGCGCTGCGGGCCAAGGCTGGCGCTGCGGGCCAGGGCCGGTCAGCCGTGTGCGGTGGCCGCGACGGTGCTCCCGTCCGCCGTCCGGATCACGTCGCGCAACCGCTCGCCGGCCGGCACGACCGCACCCGGCCACACCACGGTGCGGCACACGTCGCCGGCCACCCGCGCGCCCGCGCCGACGACCGACTCCACGCAACGACCGGTCACCGTGGCAGACCTGTCGACGAGGACGCCCCCGGCGGCGGCGTGCAGGTTGGCCGCCAGGTAGTCGGCGGGGGTGCCGGTGTCGTAGAAGGTGCCCCGGTAGGGCACCACCTCCAGGGCGCCCGCCGCCTCCGCCGGGCGCCAGAGGGCGCGGACCAGGTCGGAGAAGACGACCGGCAGATCGCGGACGAGCCGCCAGGGCAGCAGCGAGAAGCCGGTGAAACAGTGCCCGGAGAAGGTGCCCGGCGCCGCCGGGTCCGCGGCGGGCTGGCCGAGCAGACGTACGGTGTGGCCGTCCCACCCGTCGAGCAGGGCGGCCACGTCCGGGCCCGGCGCGGCCGCCGGGTCGGCGAGGTACGCGTCGGCGTTGCCGACCAGCACCGGCCGCCCGTCGATCCAGTCCCGCAGGTTGGCCACCCCGCCCGCGGTGCCCAGCGGATCGCCCGGCTCGACGGACACGTGGGCGCGGTCGCCGACGTGCGCGACCACCTGGTCGCCGAGGTAACAGGCGTTTACCGCGACCCGGTCGGGGCCGGCCAGGCCGAGCCCCGCCACCCGGGCCAACGCCCGGTCCAGCAGCGGCACGTTGCCCACCGGGCAGAGCGCCTTGGGCACCCGCTCGGTGAGCGGGCGCAACCGGGTGCCCTCGCCGGCGGCGAGCACCACCGCGCAGACCTCGGCCGGCACGGCAGCCCCGCCGGTCATGGCAGGTCGTCGGGGATCGGGGGCGGGTACTGACCGGCCAGCGGCCCGATGTCGTAGTAGGCGAGCAGCCGGGCGGTCGGCCAGGTCAGCTTGGGCAGGTCGTCCAGGGGGTGCCACGCGGCCTCGAAGACCTCCGCGCCGTCGACCGCCAGCTCGGTGCTGGACGCCGGCACCTCCGTCTCGAAGACCATGTCCACCCAGCCCTTGGCGTGCACGATCGCGTTCGGCACCGCCGGGCGTAACCGGGACGGGGGGAGTCGGACGCCGGATTCCTCGAACAGCTCGCGGGCCGCACCCACCACCGGGGGCTCGCCCCGATCGAGGAGGCCGGCGGGCAGCGACCAGCCCTTGCCGGGCGGCTGGCGCAGCATCAGCAGCCGACCCGCGCCCGTCGCCTCGGAATCGCGGACCAGGGTGACCGCGCCGACGATGTACTTGGGCATCGCCAGCTTGACCAGGCGCCGACGCACCGGCAGCGGCAGCCGGTAGAAAGCCTGGTAGAAGACGGCCCGACCGGTGGCGCGGGAACGGGGGATCATGACCCCAGGCTAGTGGTCGCGAATGTCCCTCGGACGCGCTGGGCCGGCAGGGTCACTGTCGATGGTCGACCAGGTCGATGAGCTGGCGTACGACGGTGTCCGGTTCGATCACCCGATCGAAGACCGCGACCAGCAGGGTCTCCAGGTCGGGATAGCCCAACTCCTCGGAGAGGCGCAGCAGCGGCAGGTCACTGGCGAGGCCCCGGTTGTGTTGACGCAGGGCGAGCCCGATGGTGGCCCGGCCGAGGCGGACCTTGTCGCTGATCGTGATGCCTGGCTCGGTGTGCTCGGCGAACCACCTGTTGATCTGCATCTGCGCGTTGGGCGACTTGACGAAGCTCAGCCACTCCCGGCGGGGGCCCCGCGACGCCACACCGGCCTCGAAACCGTTGTCGCCGTCGTTCTCGGTGAAGATCTCCACCACGTCGCCCTCGTCCAGCTCCGAACTCAGCGGGGCCAGCCGACCGTTGATCCGTGCGGCGAGACAGTGGTCGCCCCGCTCGTTGCCCAGCTCGTACGCGAGGTCGACAGGGGTGGCGCCGCCCGGCAGCACGACCTGCCGCCCATCGGCGAAGACCTGGATCTGGCCCTCGGCCAGGTCGCAGCGCAGCGACTCGTAGAACTGCGCCGGGTCGGCGGCGTCCGGCTCCCAGTCGAGCACGCGGCGCAGCCAGTCCAACTGCTCGGCGCGGGCCGCCGCGCTGCCCCGACCCGACTGGGGGAAGCGGAAGTCGGCGGCGATGCCGTACTCGGCCGAGCGGTGCATCTCCTCGGTGCGGATCAGCACCTCCACCGTGCGGTCCTGCGGGCCGCAGATGCTGGTGTGCAGCGAACGGTAGAGGTTGTTCTTCGGTGAGGCGATGAAGTCCTTGAAACGGCCGGGCACGGGGCGCCAGGTGCCGTGGATCGCGCCGAGTGCGGCGTAACAGTCGGTGGCCGGGCCGTCGACCACCACCACGATGCGGGGCAGGTCGAACGGGGCGGTGTGGCCGCCGGCGATGGTGTCCTTCCAGATCGAGTAGAGATGTCGGGGGCGGGGGCTCACCACGGCGTCGACCCGGCTGCGCTTGAGCGCGACCCGGGCACGGGTGACCACCGCGTCGAGGTACGTGTCCCAGCCCGGCCGGTCGTGCACGTGCCGGGCCAGTCGGGCGTGCTCGTCGGGCTCCAGGTGCAGCAGCACCACGTCGTCCAGCTCGCGCTTGAGGGTCTGGATGCCCAGCCGGTCACAGAGCGGGACCAGCACCTCCTGGGTCTTGCGGGCGATGCGTTCCCGCGACGACGCCGAGCGCACCCCGAGGGTGCGCATGTTGTGCAGCCGATCGGCCAGTTTGATGATCAACACCCGGACGTCCTTGGCGGCCGCCACGATCATCTTGCGGATCGTCTCCGCCTCGGCGGCCTTGCCGTAGAACGCCTTGTCGAACTTGGTCACCCCGTCGACCAGGTGGGCCACCTCGCCGCCGAAGTCCTCGGAGAGCGCCTGCAGGGTGTAGCGGGTGTCCTCCACGGTGTCGTGCAGCAGCGCCGCGACCAGGGTGGTGGTGTCCATCCCCAGCTCGGCGCAGATCTGCGCCACCGCGAGGGGGTGGGTGATGTACGGTTCGCCGCTCTTGCGGAACTGCCCGCGGTGCATGTTTTCCGCGATCGTGTACGCACGGCGCAGCACGGCGGGGTCGGTGCCGGCGTGGATGCCCCGGTGGGTGCGCACCAGTTGGGTGACCGGGTCGGAGTCGGTGGTCGGCCAGCTGAGCAGCGACCGTAGTCGGCGGGTGAGCGGCAGCTCGCCCGGCTGTGTCGGCAGGGCGCCCCCCAGGGCGGCGCCGTGTCCGGCGTCGACGTCCACGAGGGACACCTCCTCACCCCGGCTCCGTGGCGCCGGCGGCCGGCGACAGGGAGCAGGCCCACGAATCGGGCAGGACTGCACTTCCTTAACAGCCTAAGCGAGTCGACGTAGTCCGATCGGTCAGTTGGTCATGAGCGTTCGGTCGAGAGTTGGTGGGACGCGCCGTTGTCGGCCTTCGCCAGCAGGTCACGGAACCGCGCCGCGCCTCTGACCGGCGAGGACCAACCGGAGGACATCTCCACCAGTCGGGTCTCGGGTCGTTCCAACCAGGACAGGATCCGCTCGGACTCCTCCGCGGTGGCCGCCGGCACCGGGCCGTGCCCGCCCGACACCGTCTCGGCGGTGGCCCGGATGGCGGTCAGCGTGGGCCGCGGGTGCGCGCCGGGCGGGGACACCCCCGCGCCGGCCAGCCGGCCGTGCCGCACCAGCGCCAACTCCCAGCCACCCCGGGCGGCCGGCCGGGCCGCGGCCAGCTCGACGATCCCGGTGAGCGCGGCCAGCCGCTGCATCCGCACGGTGGCCCGCAGCACCGCGGCCAGCCGGGACCGCACCACGGCGGCCTCCTCGTAGCGCTGGTCGGCCGAGAGCACGTCGATCCGGGCGAGCAGCGCGTCCACCACCGGCTGCGGGTCACTCGTCGTCGCGGTGCGGAACGGACGGGCCGCGCTGTCGTCGTACTCCTCGGGGGTGATCTTGTGCTCGCAGGGTGCCGGGCAGCGACCCAGCTCGGCCAGCGCGCAGGCCGGCGTGATCGTGCGCAGCGAGAGCCGGTGCGTGCACTGGCGCAGCGGCACGGCGTCGTGGAAACCGGCGGCGGCCAGCTCCGCGGCCCGCCGGGAGGTGAACGGCCCGAGGTACGCGGTGTCGGTGGGGGAGAGGGCGCGGACGATCGAGAGCCGCGGATAGGGGCCGTCGGTCAGCTTGAGCCAGACCATCCGTTCCGGATATTTCGACCGCCTGTTGTACGGCGGGGCGTGCGCGGCGATCAACCGCAGCTCGCGGACCTCCGCCTCCAACGAGTGCGCGCACTCCACCGCCTCGACCCGCTCGGCCGCCGCGAGCATCTCGGAGATCCGCGCGCGCTTCTCGCCGGCGGTGAAGTAGCTGCGCACCCGGGTGGCGATGTCGACGGAGGTGCCCACGTAGAGCGGACGGTCGTCGGCGGCCCGGAAGACGTAGACCCCGGGAACCTTGGGCAACCCGTCGGCCAGGTGCCGTTTGCGACGTTGCGTCGGGGTGACCGCCCGGGCGAACTCGATGGCGTCGCCGACCGTGTCCACCTGGTGCCCGCCGAGCCGACCGATCAGCCCGTGCAGCACGTCGACTGTCGCTTTCGCGTCGTCGAGGGCGCGGTGGCTCGGCTGGGTGGCGGTGCGGAAGTAGGCGGCCAGGGTGCCGAGCTTGCGGTTGGGCACCTCGTCGCGGGTCAGCACCCGGCGGGCCAGCGCCGCCGTGTCCAGCACGCGCGGGTTGGGCCAGCGGTAGCCGTGCTTGGCGCAGGCGGCCTTGAGGAAGCCCACGTCGTACGGGGCGTTGTGGGCCACCAGCACCGCGTCGGCGATGAACTCCAGGAAGCTCGGCAGCACCTGCTCGATCGGCGGCGCCGGCACCAGCATCGCCTGGGTGATGCCGGTCAGCACGGTGATGAACGGCGGGATGGGCTGCCCCGGGTTGACCAGGGTGGCCAACACGCCCAACTGCTCGCCACCGCGCACCCGCACCGCGCCGATCTCGGTGATGCCGCCGCCGTCCGGCGCGCCGCCGGTGGTCTCCAGGTCGACCACCACGAAGGTGGTCGCGTAGAGCGGCAGCGCCGGGTCGACCCCGCCCGCCGCCGGGTCGAAACCGGCCAGTGACTCCTGGACGTACTCCGCCTGTGCCATCGCCGGCACGCTAGCGCCACGGTCCGACACTCCCGTCGCAGCCGTCTCACCAGTCACCATGGGGCTAGGATGAGAGATCGGCTCACTCACCGGGCGGTGGGCCCGGTCGCGGTGGGAGACTTGCCACATGCCCCTCACCGAGCCGCACGACGACCACCTCCCGCAGGAGGATCCGGTCGCGCTCGACGGTGCCGTGGGCAACCCGGACGACAACGTAGTCAGCGGGACATCAGGCGCATCCGACCCGGCCACGCAGGGCGATGGCCCCACCGTCGAGCCGGAGCCGACGCTGCCCGAGCCGGTCCGGCAGCGGATCGTGACGCTGACCGCCGCGGTGTTGCCCACCCTGCCCGGCGACGAGGTGCCGGTGCCGTTACGCCGGGTGGCCAAGTTCGCCCCCAACCGGCGCGCCCGCCTCGGCGCGCCGGCCATCGCCGCCCAGCTCACCGCCGACCCACTGTTCCGGCAGCGGGTCACCGCCCGGGTCCTGGCCGACGCCGGCGACCTCGGCGCCGCCGTCGTCGAGGGCACCGCCCCGGCCGCCGCCGACCCGGTCGAGGTCGCCGCGCTTGCCTACCTGGCCCGCCCGCGCGGTTGGCGGGAGCTGATCGACGCCAGTGGTGCCGCCGTGCGCGCCGAGGCGGACAGCGCGGTCGTCGCCGAACTGGTCCGCGAGGCCGAGCAGCGGGCCACCCGTGCCGAGCACGACCGGGCGGTGGCGCGGGTCGAGGCGGAGAAGCTCCGCGACGAGCTGGCCCGCGTCCGCGAGGAGTTGGGTCAGCTCCGCGAGGAGTCCCGGCAGGTCGCCCGTACCCTGCGGGAGACCCAGGCCCGCGAGCGCAAGGCCACCGAGTTGCTGGCCACCGAGCGCGGCCGGGCCGCACGTGCCAGCGCGGACGTGGACGCCGAGCTGCGCCGCGCCCGCGCCCGGCTGGCCGAGGCGGAAGCCGCCGCCGGGGTGGCCCGGGCCACCGCCAAGGAGGCCCGCTCGGTCGACGACGCACGGCTCTGGCTGCTGCTGGAGACCATCGGCCAGGCCGCTGTCGGGTTGCGCCGCGAGCTGGCGCTCGACCCGGTCGACAAACTCCCCGCCGACTTCGTCGCCGACGCGTTCGCCGAGCAGCCGGGCACCGCCCCGGCCAGCCCCGCGGCACGTGCCCGCGACACCGACGACCCGGCTCGACTCGACCAGCTGCTCGCATTGCCCCGGGCGCACCTGGTGGTGGACGGCTACAACGTCACCAAGCGCGGCTTCGGCGAGATGTCCCTGGAGCAGCAGCGCAAACGCCTGATCACCGGGCTGGGCGGGATCGCCGCGCAGACCGGCGACGAGGTCACCGTGGTCTTCGACGGCGCCGAGCGGATGCACGGGCTGCCGCCCGCGCCGCGCGGCGTACGGGTGCTGTTCTCGCGCAAGGGTGAGACCGCCGACGAGCTGATCCGCCGGCTGGTCCGTGCCGAGCCGTCGGGGCGGCCGGTGGTGGTGGTCTCGTCGGACCGCGAGGTCGCCGACGGGGTACGCCGGCACGGCGCCTACCCGCTGGGCGCCGACTCGCTGCTGCGGCGGCTCGCCCGCTCCTGACACCCTGCCCGGACGCCGTGATCGACACGGCTTTCCTGAGGTCGGGGTGTCCGGCCGGTGGGGATGGCCCGATTTCAGGGAACTGGAGTCGATCTCGCCCCCAAACGGCCGGTCGGACGCGGTTTCTGTCGTACCCGGTGGTTAGCGTCGATGTGACCGACGGTGCTCGGGTGGCGACGACGAGGCGCGCCGACCGTGCATCGCGAGCGATCAGGAGGGCTTGATGCTCATCGACTGCGACGGGTGCGCGAGGCAGGCCGACGGCTGTTCCGGCTGCCTGCTGGCCGCCCTGTTCGACGAGACGTCCCCGGCGGCCGGTCTGGTCGCCGCCGAGGTCCAGGCGATCGAGGTGTTCGCGCGGGCCGGGTTCGACGTGGAGGTGCTGGCCGCGCCAGAGCGTCCCGGCGCGGCTCGCCAGCGGGCTGTGCGCCGCATCGCCTGAGCGCGACACCGCGCCCGGAAGCGAGCTTCTCGCGGGCCATAGGATGAGCGGTCACGGCGGGAGGAGCGGCGCAATGAGCGGGACACGACGGGCAGTGACGCGATGACCCCACGGGGCTGGGCGCTGCTGACGCTGGCCGGGTTGACCGTCGCGCTTGTCGTGATCGCCGCGCTGTTCATTCCGTGGCACCGGCCGCCGGCCCCGCGCGCCGACCAGCTCGCCGCGCTGCGTGACCTGCCGGCCGAGCAGGTGGCCAGGGGGCGGGAGTTCCGGGCCGCCCTGCGTCCGGGCGGTTACGCCGCGCTCGCCGTGGGGCTGCTGGTCGCCCTCGCGCTCGGGTTGACCCCGCTGGGCAGCCGCCTGGTCGAGCTGGTGGGCCGGCCGTTCGGGGGGCACTGGGCCGCGCAGGCGGTGCTCGGTGGGCTGGCCGTGGTGCTCGTCGCCGACCTGGTGACGCTCCCGTTCGCCGCCTGGCGCCAGAGCGTGCTCACCCGCTACGGCCTGAGCACCAACGGCTGGAGTGGCTGGGCTGTCGACCTGCTCAAGTCGTACGCCGTCAGTGCGGTGATCGGCGCGGTGGCGCTCGTCGGCTTCTACGCGGTGATCCGGTTCGCGCCCCGCTGGTGGTGGGCGTTCGGGGCGGCGGGCGCCGCGCTGCTGGTGGTGCTGCTGTCGTTCGTGCTGCCGGTGCTGGTGGAGCCGGTCTTCAACAAGTTCACCCCGATGGAGCAGGGCCCGCTGCGCACCGAGCTGATGAGCATGGCCGCCCGCGACGGGGTGCCGGTGCGCGACGTGCTCGTCGCGGACGCCTCCCGCCGCACCCGGGCGGTCAACGCGTACGTCTCCGGTCTCGGGCCGACCCGGCGGGTGGTCGTCTACGACACGCTGCTGCGCGAGGCCACCCCGGGCGAGGTGACCGCGGTGGTGGCGCACGAGTTGGGGCACGCGAAGGACTCCGACGTGGCGGTGGGCACGGTGACCGGGGCGCTGGGTGCGGCTGCCGCCGTGGTGGCGCTCTACCTGCTCGGCTCGTGGGGGCCGCTGCTGCGACTGGCCGGCGTCGACTCGGTCGCCCAACCACGCGCCTTTCCGTTGCTGGTCGCCCTCGTGACGGTGGCCGGGCTGGTCGCCACGCCGGTGCAGGCGCTGATGTCACGACGGGTGGAGGCACGCGCCGACGCGCACGCGCTCGCACTGACCCGTGACCCGGAGACCTTCGAGTCGATGCAGCGTCGGCTCGCTTCGGTCAACCTGGGCGACCCCGATCCGCCGCGCTGGGAATACCTCTACTCGGCCTCACATCCGTCCACCGTCGAGCGGATGGCCGCCGCCCGCGCGTACGCCCGGAAGGCCGGCCGATGAACCGCACGCTGCTGATCACCAACGACTTTCCGCCCCGACCAGGCGGCATCCAGTCCTTCGTGCACAACCTCGCGGTGCGGCAACCGGCCGGCTCGGTGGTCGTCTACGCGTCGAGCTGGCGCGGGGCCGCGAAGTTCGACGCCGACCAGCCGTTCGAGGTGATCCGGGAGCGCACCCGGGTGCTGTTGCCCACCCCGTTGATCGCCCGCCGGGCGGCGCGGTTGGCTCGCGAGTACGACTGCGACACGGTGTGGTTCGGTGCGGCGGCCCCGCTGGGGCTGCTCGCCGCCGGTCTGCGTCGGCGGGCCGGCGTCCGCCGGGTGGTGGCACAGACCCACGGCCACGAGGTTGGTTGGGCGGCGCTGCCGGCCGCCCGGCCGGCACTGCGGCGCATCGGTCGGGGTGTGGACGTCACCACCTATCTCGGCGAATACACGCGCACCCGGTTGGCGCGCGTGCTGGACGGGGTGACCGAGCTGCACCGTCTCGCGCCCGGGGTCGACGTGGACACCTACCACCCGACCGTCGACGGTGAGCAGGTCCGGGCCCGGCTCGGGTTGACCGACCGTCCGGTGGTGGTTTGTGTGTCCCGGCTGGTGCCGCGCAAGGGCCAGGACATGCTGATCCGGGCACTCCCGGAGATCCGCCGCCGGGTGCCCGACGCGGCGCTGCTGATCGTGGGCGGCGGACCGTACCGGGCGACGCTGGAGAAGCTGGCCCGACAGGCCGGTGTGGAGCGGGACGTGGTGTTCACCGGTTCGGTGCCGTCGGTCGAGTTGCCGGCGCACTACGCGGCCGGCGACGTCTACGCGATGCCGTGTCGCACCCGCAATCGTGGCCTTGACGTGGAGGGGCTCGGCATCGTCTACCTGGAGGCGTCCGCGACCGGCCTGCCGGTGGTGGCCGGCGACTCCGGGGGCGCACCGGACGCGGTCCGCGAGGGGGAGACCGGCTACGTCGTCCGCGGGCGGGACGTGGCCCAGCTCGCCGACCGGGTCGCCCGGCTGCTCGCCGACCGGGACCTGGCCCGCCAGCTGGGCGCCGCCGGTCGGGCGTGGGTGGAGCGGGAGTGGCGCTGGGAGGCGCAGGCGGACCGGATGGCGGCGCTGCTCGCCGGCTGATCGCCGTTCAGCTCTCTCGGGCTGGCGCGTAGTGCGGCACGTACTCCTGGCCGGTGAGCTTCTGGATCTCCGCCATCACCTCGTCGGTGATCGTCCGGATGTCGCGCGGCCCGTGGATCCGGTCGGCGACCGGGATCGGCGGGCCGAATCGCAGGGTGACCGGGTGTCGACGGGGGATCCGCGCGTCGACCGGCAGCACCTCGGCGGTGCCGAGCACGCCGACCGGAATGATTGGCACCCCGGCGTCGCGGGCCAGCCGGGTCATCCCGACGCGGCCCCGGTAGAGCCGCCCGTCGGGGGAGCGGGTGCCCTCCGGATAGATGGCGACGAGGCCACCGGCGCGCAGCACCGGTACGGCGGCGTCGAGGGCGCGCAGGGCGGCCCGGCCGTCGGCGCGGTTGACCGGGATGGCGCCCATGCCGGCGACGATCTGCCGGTTGAGCCAGCCACTCGGCCCGCCGCCGTTGAAATACTCGACCTTCGCCCAGAAGGTGACGTGTCGGGGCGTCGAGGTGACGAGAAACCATTCGTCGGCGACGGACAGGTGGTTGCCGGCGAGGATCGCGCCGCCGTGCCGGGGCAGATGCTCCAGCCCTTCCACGTGGGGCCGCCAGCCCACCCGCATCGCGGTGCCGACTGTCAGTTTGGCGACGTCGTACAGCAGGGGCACAGGTCCTCCGGGGTCGGGTCTCAGGTCGGCGCCGGGCCGAGGTGGGCCTCCAGCGCGGCGCGCAGCAGGGTGTCGTCGTCGGTGGCGCCGGTGGCCAGCGGCAGGCTGCCCCAGGCCCAGAGTTGGGCGATGCCGTGCAGGTTTGCCCAGAGCGCGCCGGCGAGCACCGCCGCGGGCGCGTCGGTGGGCCGACGCACCCGCGCCACCAGGTCGGCCAGGACGGTGAACAGCGGCAGGCTCGTCTCACGCAGCCGCAACCGGCCGCTGTCCAGCAGGTCGTGGCGGAACATCAGCTCGAACATGCCGCGGTGGGCCGCCGCGAAGTCCAGGTACGTCCGGGCCAGTGCGGTCAATCGGGTACGCGGGTCCGCGTCGACGTCGTGCAACGTTCGCTCGACCCGGGCGGTGAGGTCGGCGAAGCCCTCCCGGGCGATGGCGGAGAGCAGGTCGACGTGGGTGGGGAAGTAGCGGCGCGGTGCGCCGTGGGAGACCCCGGCGCGGCGGGCGATCTCCCGCAGCGACACCGCCGACTGGCCGTCGCGCAGCACCAGGTCCACTCCGGCGGCGACCAGGCGCGCCCGCAGCCCCGTCTCGTCCGCCGCCATGGAGACTGTCTACCAGGGTGGCGTAGACGCTGTCTACCGCCGATCGACGTGTCGCGGCATGCCGGGGACGCCGGAATCAGCGTGATGCCCGTGAGTCATCAAGATGCCTGTGTGGCATCACGCGCAACGGACAGACCCGAGCCAGGCCCATCCGTCGGGCGTGGGAGATTCAGCGGATGCGGGCCAGGATCCGGTCGGCGGGGGCCGGGCGCCCGAAGTGCCAGCCCTGGCCGGCGTCGCAACCGATCGCCCGCAGCCGCTCGGCCTGCCCGGCGGTCTCCACGCCCTCGGCGGTGACCGTCAGGTCCAACGCGTGCGCCAGCGAGACCAGCGAGGCGAGGATCCGCTCGTCGGTGCGGCCGACCGACGGCGACCGGAGGCCGGCCACGAACTCCCCGGCGACCTTCAGCTCGGTCACCGGCAGGTCCCGCAGGTACGCCAGGTTGCTGTAGCCGGTGCCGAAGTCGTCGATGGCGATCCGGACCCCGAGGTCGGCCAGCACCCGCAGGGCGCGTACCGGCTCCTCGGCGGTGCTCATCATGGTGCTCTCGGTGATCTCCAGTTGGAGCCGCTCCGGGGGCAGGCCGGTCTGCCGCAGCAGCGAGCGAACCTCCTGCACCAGACCGGGCCGGTGCACCTGCCGTACCGCCAGGTTGACGCTGACGAACGGTGCGGCGGCGTTGCCGGCCGACCAGGCCTCCGCCTCGCGGCACGCCTCGGCCAGCACCCAACCGCCCAGTTGGACGATCAGGCCGGTCTCCTCGGCCAAACTGATGAAGCTGTCCGGACGCAGCACCCCCAGCTCCGGGTGACGCCAGCGGACCAGCGCCTCGACGCCGACCAGGCTGCCGTCGCGAAGTGAGGTCAGCGGCTGGTAGTCGAGGTAGAACTCGCCCCGCTCCAGCGCGGCCGGGATGGCCGCGGAGAGCGCGTACCGGGCCAGCTCGCGTTGGTTGCGCTCGGCGTCGTAGAGCGCCCAGCGCGCACCGCCGGCGGACTTCGCCCAGTGCAGGGTGCTGTCCGCGGCCCGCATCAGGTCACTGGGGTTGGCTCCGGCCACCGGGCGCTCGACGATGCCGATGCTCGCCGAGATCTGCAGCTCGTGCCCGTCGACGAGCGCCGGTGTCCGGACCGCGGCCAGCGCGGTCTCGGCCAACGCCGCCATGTCGTCGGTGCCGGCGCTGCTCTCCACCAGGATCACGAACTCGTCCCCGCCGAGGCGGGCCACCAGGTGCTCACCCATGGCCTTGCACAGTCGTTCGGCGACCGTGACCAGCAGTTGGTCACCGACCTGGTGCCCCAGGGTGTCGTTGACGACCTTGAAGCGGTCCAGGTCGAGGAAGAACACCCCGACCCGCCGCGCACCCCGGCCGGGCTCGTTGAGCGCAGCGGTGAGCCGCTCGGTGAACAGCGTCCGGTTGGGCAGGCCGGTGAGCGGATCGTGGGTGGCCTGGTGCCGGAACCGGGCCTCGCTGGCGCGCAGCGCCCGCTCGGCCTGCGTCCGGGCCCTCATCGCGGCTCGGCGGATCGACTCCTGCTCGTCGAGGGTGCGGTCGCGCAGCGCGCGGGCGTAGCCGGTCGCCACGGCCGCCAGCAGCCGGGCCAGCCGGTCCTCGACGTCCTCGGCCACCAACCCAAGGTCACGCACGAACCGAAGCTGGATGACCTCCACGGTACGACCCAGCCCCTCCGCGGAGGCGATGTGCGCGGCGACCAACTCGGCACCGACCCGGTGCCCGGCGCGCAGGTCGAACGGCTCCGTGAGCAACGCGCCGGCCAGTTGGCCGGTGAGCCGGTCCAGCAGGGTCTCCAGCTGGGCCTGGGTCATCGGCAGGTAGCTGGTGCCGGAGACCGCCTTCGCCCACGCCCGGGCGAACGTGCCCGGGCGGGAGACGGCGTCGGGCGACTCAGCCACCGAGTCGCCCGACGCCGCCCATGAAGACCGCGCGCTCGGCGTCCTCCGCGCTCTCCGGGGTGTCCGGTCGCCACTGGGGCACCCACACCACGCCCGGGTCGAGCAGCTCGAACCCGTCGAAGAGCGCGGTCAACTCGGCCCGACTGCGTATCCACAGAGGGTTGTCGGTGCGCCGGTAGACCCGCTCCGCCTCGGCGCGTTCGTCGTCGCTGCGCCCGTCGTCGCTGGCCTGCGACAGCACCAGGTAGCTGCCGGGGGCCAGGGCGTCGCGCAGCGTCCGCAGCAGCTCGGCCGGCCGGTCGTCGTCCGAGACGAAGTGCAGGACGGCCACGACCATCACGGCCACCGGTTGGCTCAGGTCGAGCAGCTTGCGGACCTCCGGGTGGGCCAGGATCGCCTCCGGACGCCGCAGGTCCTCCTGCACCACCACCGCCCGGTCGTTGCCGGCGAGGATCTCCCGGCTGTGCGCCACCGCCACCGGGTCGACGTCCACATAGACCACCCGCGACTGCGGGTCGAGCCGCTGGGCGATCTCGTGCACGTTGCCGACGGTCGGGATGCCCGAGCCGATGTCCAGGAACTGCCGGATCCCGGCCTCGGAGAGGTGGTGCACGGCCCGCCGCAGGAACGCCCGGTTGGCCTGGGCCATCAGCGGCGCCTCCGGCACCGCCGCGACCATCGCCTGCGCCGTGGCGCGGTCCGCGGCGAAGTTGTGCGAGCCACCGAGGTAGTAGTCGTACATCCGCGCGACACTCGGGCGCTCGATGTCGATGGTGTCGGGTGCCCAGTCTGGCCGCTGCATGCGTTCACCCCTTGAGTCCGCGTCGCGGGCGTCGTCGCCCGCGCGGGTATTGTGCACCCGCCACGCACGCCAGACCATAGCGCGCGGGTGGTTGCCCGCCGACGTCGGTCGATGCGCGACGGTCCGCGCTGGCCGAAGCTGGCGCGGACCGTCGGTCGTGCTTTCCCGCCACCGGAGCGGGGGTAGATCAGAACTTCGGCGCGTCCGGTGCCTCGAGCAGGCCGAGCCGCAGGGCGGTCATCAGCGCCTGGGCCCGGTTGGCCGCACCGAGCTTCTCGTAGAGCTTGGAGATGTGCGTCTTGGCCGTGGACTCGCTGACGAACAGCTGCTTGGCGATGCCCGCCACGCTCATCCCGTCGGCGAGCAGCCGCAGCACCTGCCCCTCCCGGGGAGACAGCTGCGGGCCGGACGGCGCGAGCCGGCGCTTCATCGCCTCGGCCAGATCGGCGGCGGTGAACGCGCTGGGGGAGGAGGCGGCGTGCCGCGCGGCGGCCACCACCTCGTCGGCCGGGGCGGTCTTCGGCACGAAGGCACTCGCACCGGCCTCCAGGGCGCCGAAGAGCTGGTCGTCGCCGGCATACATGGTCAGCACCACGATGCCCATCGACGCACTGGACTTGCGCAGCGCGCGGGTCGCCTCCAGGCCACTGCCGTCGGGCAGCCGCAGATCCATGATCACCACGTCCGGCTGCAGGGCGCCGGCCTGGCGCACCCCCTCCGCCGCGGTGGCGGCCTCACCGACGACCTCGAACTGCCGGTCGCGCTCGAAGGCGTGGCGCAGGCCCTTACGAATCAGGTCATGATCGTCAACAAGGAGGACCTTGGTGCGGGTGGCCGGTGTCGGACTTGTGGTCATCCTCGGGTTACTCCCCTTCTGGTGCTGCGCTGTCGCGCACGTTATCTCGGCGGGACGAGGTGCCGACAACCACGGCCACGGTTGTGCCGCTGGGTTGCCGCGGCCTGATCTCCAACCGGCCCCGGATACGTTCCGCCCTCTCGGCCATGATCGCAAGACCGTACCGTCCGTCGGGGCGCTGGTCAGCCATCCCCTGACCGTCATCCGACACTTCTATTTGCGCGTACGGTGGGTCGACCTCGCACGTGACCCACAGATTCGAGGCTCCGGCGTGCTTGCGCGCGTTGGTCACCGCCTCCTGCGCGATGCGCAGCAACTCGGCCTCGGTGGCGGCCGGCAGCCGGGCGGTGGACTCGTCAAGCGAGAGGTGCACCCGCAGCCCACCGGAGGCGCCCACGGTGCGCGCGTACTCGGCGATCGCCGCGGCCAGCCCGCCCTGCCGGTCCACCTCGCTGCGCAGCTCGAAGAGGCTCAGCCGCAGTTCCTGGATCACCCGGGTCACCTCGCCGCGCAGCGTACGCAGGGCCTCGGCGGTCTCGTCGGCGTCGTCGAAGACGGTGGCCATGGCGTTGTCGATGCCGTAGCCGACCATCACCAGCTCCTGCGCCACCCCGTCGTGGATCTCCCGGGCCAGTCGCTGCCGTTCTTCGTTGGTGGCCAGCGAGCGCACCTCGTCGAAGAGCAGCGCCGCCTCCAGCCGCAGCGCGGCCGGGCGGGTCAGCGCGGTCACCCGGGACACCACCGGCGGTGGGTACGCGTGCGCGGTATCCGCCTCCAGCACCACCAGCCCCACCGTGCGCACCCCGGCGACCAGCGGAACGATGAGCGCGGACACGTCCGCGCCCCGGTGCGAGCGCGACTGCGACCGGGCGGCCGTGGTGGCCTGCTGGCTGGCCCAGGCGTCGGCGATCGCCGAGTCCGCGTCCAGCGTCGTCTCCCAGTCCACCCGGTCGACGCCGGCCTGGGCGAGCACCACGAGCCGACCGCCGCCGCTGGCCGACAGCACCGCGCCCCGGTCCGCCTGGGCCACCGTACGCAGCTCCTCCAGCAGGTGCTCGGAGATGCCGCCCGGGTCCAGGGTGGCGCCGGGCAACTGGCGGGCCACGGTCCGTAGTTGGGTCAGCAGTCGGGTCGCCTCGGCGTACGGCTGGGGTTTGCCCTCACCGCGGACCACCAGCACCCGGTGCAGGGTGCCGGCGGCGTAGAGGCCCAGCACCGCCAGGATCAGCCACTGCGCGCAGACCGCGAGGTAACCCGGCTGGCCGAGCTGGACCCCTCCGTCGACCTCGGTCAGCGCACCGCTGACCAGCAGGGTGGCGGCGCTGACCGCGAGCAGCGCGGCACCTTCGCGGAAGCGGCGGCGCAGCGCGGTGACGGTCACCGGGACCGCCAGGTAGGGCAGTACCGCCGACGCGCCGAGCCCGTCGACCGTGCCGATCGACGCCACCGCGGCCACCTGGCTCGCGGCCAGGCCCAGCACCACCACCTCGGCCACCCGACTCAGCGGCGCGATCAGCGGGTGCTGCGGCGCCAGCAGGGACGGGAGCCCGGCCACCGCCAGCAGCGCGATCCACCACAGTTGGGTGACGTCGCGGGTGGCGAAGAGGGTCAGGACGGCGATCAGCGCCAGCATCACCAGGCGGGCGGCCGCGGCGAGGGGATGCGGGTGCGGTGCGGTGGTCGTGGATGCGGGCACGTGACGGATGGTAGTCAGCCTCGGTAGATGTCGGCGATTTCCGCCGCGTACGTCTTGTGGACGACCTGGCGCTTGACCTTGAGCGACGGGGTCAGCTCGCCGGTCGCCTCGGTGAAGTCGTGCGGCAGGACCCGGAACATCTTGATCGCCTCGGCCTTGGAGACGGCCTGGTTCGCGGTGTCGATCGCGGCCTGGATCTCCCTGCGCAGGGCCTCGTGCTCGCGCAGTTGCTCGGCGGGGGTGTCGGCGGGTATGCCGGCACCTTCCAGCCAGGCCGGCAGCGCCTCCTCGTCGACGGTGACCAGCGCCGCGATGAACGGCTTGCGGTCGCCGACGACGACACACTGGCTGATCAACGGGTGTGCCCGGACCAGGTCCTCCAGCACGGCCGGGGCGACGTTCTTGCCGCTGGCGGTGACGATCAGCTCCTTCTTGCGCCCGGTGATGCTCAGGTAGCCGTCGGAGTCGAGCTGCCCCAGGTCGCCGGTGCGGAACCACCCGTCGGTGCTGAGCGACTCGGCGGTCGCCGTCTCGTTGCGCCAGTAACCCTGGAAGACCAGCTCGCCCGAGATCAGGATCTCGCCGTCGTCCTCGATCCGCACGGTCACGCCGGGCAGCGGGCGGCCGACGGTGCCGATCCGGGTGCCGGTCGGCAGGTTCGCGGCGGCGGCGGGCGAGGTCTCGGTCAGGCCGTAGCCCTCCAGGACCGTCACGCCGATGCCCCGGAAGAAGTGACCGAGCCGGGCGCCGAGCGGCGCGCCGCCGGAGATGGCGTCGCGGCATCGCCCACCGAGCGCGGCCCGCAGCTTGCCGTAGACCAGCCGGTCGAAGACCATGTGCTGGGCGCGCAGCGCCAGGCCCGGCCCGCCGGGGGTTTCCAGAGCCTCGCTGTACGCGATGGCGACCTGCTCGGCGCGGGCGAAGATGCCGCCCTTGCCGTCGGCCTCGGCCTTCTGCTTGGCCGCGTTGTAGACCTTCTCGAACACCCGGGGTACGGAGAGCACGAAGGTCGGCCGGAACGCCTGCAACTCGGCGACCAGGTTCTTGGTGTCGGCGCAGTGCGCCATGGTGGCCCGCGCCTGCACCACGCCGATCTGGATCAGCCGGGCGAAGGCGTGCGCCAGCGGGAGGAAGAGCAGGGTGGACGCGCCGGCGTTGAACAGGTTGGGCAGCACCGGCACCGCGTTGGCGATGTCGGCGTACATGTTGCGGTGGGTGAGCACGCAACCCTTGGGCCGGCCGGTGGTCCCGCTGGTGTAGATGATCGTGGCCAGGTCGTCGGCGCGGACCGCCTTGCGTCGCCGGTCGACCTCGGCCAGCTCGACCGTGGCACCGGCCTTGACCAGCTCGTCGACCCCACCGAGGTCGATCTGCCAGACCTGGGCCAGGTCGGGCAGCCGGTGTTGGACGTCGGCGATCAGGGCGGCGTGCGCGTCGGTCTCCACCACGACGGCGACCGTGTGGGAATCCTCGATGATCCACGCGGCCTGCTCGGCGCTGGACGTCTCGTAGATCGGCACGGTGACCGCGCCGATGGTCCAGATGGCGTAGTCCAGCAGCGTCCACTCGTAGCGGGTGCGGCTCATCAGCCCGACCCGGGTACCCGGTTGGATGCCGGCCGCGATCAGCCCTCGGGCCACCGCGATCACCTCGTCGCGGAACTGCAGACAGGTCACGTCGGCCCAGGCGGTGACGGTGCCCTCGGCGCCGGGGACGGGGCGGGCGAACTGGACGGCGTCGGGCGCGACCTCGGCGTTGTCCCAGACCGGATCGGTGAGGTTGGCCGCGTCGCCAACGGTGACGATCGGCGGGACGGAGAACTCGCGCACCTGCACTCCTTCGTGCTCGCACTGGCCGGGCCGGCCACCACCTACGGACGGCGGCTGCGTCGAAACCTACCTGGCGGGCGGTCCGGGTGGGACAAGCAGGAGGCGGGTAGCCTCCCCCCATGGCGGACTCCTCCACCCAGTCGATCATCATCGGCGCCGCACCGGATCGGGTGACGGCGGTCATCTGCGACTTCGCGCGCTACCCGGAGTGGACCGAGGCCGTGCGGCGCGCCGAGGTCGTCGAGGAGTACGAGGACGGCTACGCCAGCCAGGTGCGCTTCACCATCGACGCCGGGGTGATGGCCGACGAGTACGTGCTCGCCTACTCCTACGCCGAGGACCTGTCCCGGATCGAGTGGCACCTGGTCGCTCCCTCGAAGATGCAGAAGTCCCAGCGCGGCTCGTACGACCTGGTGGGTAACCCGGACGGCAGTACGACGGTGACCTACACGCTGGAGGTCGACCTGTCGGTGGGGATGCTCGGAATGTTTCGGCGCAAAGCCGAGAAGATGATCATGGACACCGCGTTGAAGCAGCTCAAGCGCCGGGTAGAAGCAACCGGTGCGGCGCAGTGACGGGTCCGGTGGCACGGTAGAGGAGCCAACTGTGGGCGGAACGGATCCGGGTTCGGCCCGGGAAGAGGCGGAGCGGCTGGTCGCCACCCTGCTCGCGGGGGCACGACTGGCCTCCGCCGGCTCGGCGGGCGGCGCGTTCGGCTCGCTGGGTGCGGTGTTAGCCGGTGTCCTCGGTCACAGTGCCGACCCGGAGGGCCGGCCCGGCACCGGCGGTGCTTTCGCCACCGGATCGGCCGAATGCTGCGTCTGCCCGGTCTGTCGGGGCATCGCCGCGTTGCGTGATCCGAGTCCGGAATTCGCCGAACGCCTCGCGACCGGCGCCGGTGACCTCGCGGCGGGCGTCGCCAGCCTGCTCCGCGCGTTCTCCCCGGCGGAGCCGCCCACGACGAGCACATCGTGGCCGACCTCCGCGCCGACCTCCGCGCCGGCCTCCGCGTCACCGTCGGCACCCGCGGCGAGCACCGACGATGTGCTCCCGGAGCCGGCCCCCGACGACCCGTCCACCGCCGCCGGCGACAACCACGTGTGGCGCGATGCCACCCGTACCGGGCATGATTCTCAGCCGGCGCCGGAGCGGGATGTCTGGTCGGTCGCCACCCGGACGGCGGACCCACTCGCCCCGGCCGCCGCACCACCCGTCGACGACGCCGGGCCGGCGACCGTACCGGCACCGACCACTCGTCCCGCGGTGCCCGCCTCGCGGGTGCCGGACGACACCGGTGCGCAGGCACCGGGCGACGGCGCCTGAGCGCGGGACATCCCGACCCGGACCGGCAGGCCGCCGGCACCCGGGTCGGACAGCAGAGGGGAGCGGCAGCGGTGACGCTGACCATCGGAGTCGACGTCGGTGGCACGAAGGTGGCTGGCGGTGTCGTGGACGACACCGGCACGGTCCTCGTGCAGAGCCGACGGGACACCCCCGCCGATGACGTCGGCAAGACCCGCGACGTCATCATCGAGCTGGTCGGCGAGTTGACGGCCGGGCGGACGATCGAGGCCGTCGGCATCGGCGCGGCCGGCTGGATCGACGCCAGCCGCTCGACCGTGCTCTTCGCTCCCAACCTGGCCTGGCGGGACGAACCGCTGCGCGAGTACGTCAGCACGGCCGTCGGCCTCCCCGTGATCGTGGAGAACGACGGCAACGTGGCCGCCTGGGCCGAGTTCCGCTACGGCGCGGCCCGCGACGCCGACGATTCCATGATCATGTTCACCATCGGCACCGGCGTGGGCGGCGGCATCGTCCTCGGCGGGGAGCTGATGCGGGGTGCGCACGGCATCGCCGCGGAGCTCGGCCACATGCTGGCCGTGCCGGACGGGCACCAGTGCGGCTGCGGCCGGCTGGGCTGCATCGAGCAGTACGCCAGCGGCAGCGCCCTGGTGCGCTTCGCCCGAGCCGGCGCCCGACAGGAGCCCGACCGGGCCGCCGCACTGCTGGATCTGGCCGGCGGCGAGGCCGAGGCGATCACCGGCCACATGGTGACCGCCGCCGCGCAGGGTGGTGACCCCGTCTCCGCCGAGGCGTTCGCCCAGATCGGTCGTTGGCTGGGCACGAGTCTGGCCGACATGGCGCAGATCCTCGACCCGCAGACCCTGGTGGTCGGTGGCGGTGTGATCGACGCCGGGGACCTGCTGCTCGGTCCGACCCGCCGCTCGTACCTCGACGCGCTCGCCCAACGCGGTCGCCTGCCGGTGGCCGAGGTGCTCCCGGCCCAGCTGGGCAACAGCGCCGGGGTGATCGGCGCCGCCGACCTGGCCCGCCGGATCTGAGGCGGTCCGCGATGGGCGTGCCGCTGCGTGTGGTGTCGTACAACATCCACGGCCAGCGCGACGACACCGCCGCGCTGGCGGCGGTGGTCCGGGCCGCGCGGCCGGACGTGGTGATCGTGCAGGAGGGGCCGCGCCGGTTCCGGTGGCGGCAGAAGTCCGCCACGTTGGCCGAGTCGTTCGGCCTGGTGGTGGCCGCCGGCGGGCTGCCCGCGCTGGGCAACCTGCTGGTGACCAGCCTGCGGGTCCAGGTGCGCGGCACCCGCTGCCAACGTTTCCCGCTGACCCCCGGCCGGCACCTGCGCGGCGCCGCGTACGCCGACTGCCGGGTCGGCGACGCCCACGTCACCCTCGCCGGCTCGCACCTGTCCACCGACCCGACCGAGCGCCCCGCGCAGGCCGCCGAGTTCAAGCGCGGGCTGGACGCGGCGACCAGCCCGGTGGTGGCCGGGGCGGACCTCAACGAGGGCCCGGACGGGCCGGCGTGGGCGACCGTGTCGCGCGGGTTGACCGACACCGCGGTGGCGGCCGACCGGGCGGACCGGCTCACCTACTCCTGCGCCGACCCGCGCCGGCGCATCGACGCGCTCTTCGTCGACCCGCGGATCACAGTTGTCGACTACGACGTGGTGGACACCCCGCAGACCCGCCGGGCCAGCGACCACTTCCCGGTCCTGGTCGACCTGCTGCTGCCCGCCGCCGGCTGACCCCGACCCCGGCCCGACCGTCGACGCGTCCGCCTCAGGACTGGACATCCGGCTCCGTTGTGGAGAGGATTTCGCGGCGACCGGCACGCCTGCCGTACCAAAAGGAGATGTCCCGGTGTCCACCTCCACCGACCACGGCCGGCCCGACCCGGAGGCGACCCCGCCCGCGCGCGGCGGCGACGATCGCCCGGTCTCCGACCGGGGTGACACGGTCTGCGTCATCGGGGCCGGGGCCAGCGGTCTGACGGCCATCAAGAACCTGCGCGAGCACGGGTTCGGTGTCGACTGCTACGAACGGGAGACCGGCGTCGGCGGCGCCTGGAACTGGCGGCACGACCGCAGCCCGGTGTACGCCAGCACCCACCTGATCTCGTCGAAGCCGTTCACCCAGTTCCCCGACTTTCCGATGCCGGACTCCTGGCCGGACTACCCGCACCACAGTCAACTGCTGTCGTACTTCGAGCGGTACGCCGACCACTTCGACCTGCGCTCGCACATCTGGTTCGGCACCGAGGTGGTCCGGGTCGAGCCCGCCGAGGGCGACCGGTGGGACGTGACCACCCGCTCCACCGGCGGGTACGGCCCGGAGCGCACCTCCCGGTACGCCGCCGTGGTGATCGCCAACGGGCACAACTGGTCGCCGAAGCTGCCCCGCTACGAGGGCCTGGAGGAGTTCCGCGGCGAGATCATGCACGCCTCGTCCTACAAGGACCCGGCGCAGTTGCGCGGCAAGCGGGTGCTGGTGGTCGGTGCCGGCAACACCGGCTGCGACATCGCCGTCGAGGCCGCCCAGCAGGCGTCGCGGTGCTGGCACTCCACCCGGCGCGGTTACTGGTACGCGCCGAAGTACGTGCTCGGCCGCCCCGCCGACCAGGTGAACGACACCCTGTTGGCGCTGCGCGTGCCGCTGCGGGTGCGGCAGTGGCTCTACCACTGGACGATGCGGTTGACCGTCGGTGACCTGACCCGCTTCGGTCTGCCCAGGCCCGACCACCGGGTGTACGAGACGCACCCGATCGCGAACAGCCAGCTCGTCTACTACGTGGGTCACGGTGGGATCGGCCCGGTGCCCGACGTCGCCCGGTTCCGCCCGTACGCGGTGGAGTTGGCCGACGGCCGGGAGATCGACCCCGAGGTGGTCATCTTCGCCACCGGCTACCTGCCGCGGTTCGAGTTCCTCGACGCGTCGGTGTTCGCCGACAGCGCCGGGGCGGGTCGGCCCACGCTGTGGCTCAACGCGTTCACGCCGGGTCATCCGACCCTCGCCGTCGCCGGCCTGTTGCAGCCGGACTCCGGGTTGTTCACCCTGTCGCACTGGCAGACGGTGCTTTTCGCGCGGCTGCTGCAGGCACGTCGGGACCGGCCGGAACGGGCCATGGCGTTCGCGCGGCGGGTACGGGAGCGGGCCGGGGAGCGGTACTCCGGGCCGGTCAAGGACAGCAGCCGGCACTGGTTCGAGGTCGGTCACGCCGACTACCTGCGCGCCGTCCAGCGCGCCCTGCACGACCTGGAGAGCAGCAAGTGAGCGCGAGGAGTGAGCTTGCGAGCCCCGCAGTCGCGAACGAAGGGTTGGCACGGTGAGCGCGAGGAGTGAGCTTGCGAGCCCCGCAGTCGCGAACGAAGGGTTGGCACGGTGAGCGCGAGCGGTGAGCTTGCGAGCCCCGCAGTCGCGAACGAAGGGTTGGCACGGTGAGCGCGAGGAGTGAGCTTGCGAGCCCCGCAGTCGCGAACGAAGGGTTGGCACGGTGAGTGCGAGCGGTGAGCTGCGGATCATGCGGAGCCGGGAGTGGTCCCGTCCGGTCCGGCCGGCCCGGCGGGAGGTGCTCAGTGCCCTTCCCGAGGTGGAGGAGGGGCGGCCGCCGCTGCTGTTCGTTCCCGGGTTCGGGCACGGTGCGTGGGCGTTCGCCGAGCACTGGTTGGGTCATGCGGTGTCGCGGGGGTTCCCGGCGTACGCGATGAGCCTGCGCGGGCATGGTGCCAGCGAGCCGGCGCCGGAGGCGACGCTGCGGGCGTACGCGCACGATGTGGTCCAGGTGGCCGCGGGCCTGCCGCGCCAGGCGGTGCTGGTGGGGCACGGTGCGGGGGCTCTGGTGGTGGCGCACGCGTTGGCCCGCTACCCGGCGCGCAGCGCGGTGCTGGTGGCGCCGGTGTTCGGTGGCTGGGGAGTGCTGGGCGCGGCGTTGCGCCGCAATCCGGCGGGCACGGTGCCGGCGGTGTTCGGTGGGCCGTTGCGGCTCAACGGTGGGCAGTTGTTCAGCCGTGAGTTGCCCGACGAGGAGGCCCGGCGGTATGTCGGACGGCTCGGCCGGGCGGGTCGGCGGGCGCAGTGGGCGCTGCTGGGTGAGCCGGCGGCTGAGCCGGCGGTGGGTGCCCCGCCGGTGCTGGTGTTGGGCAGCCCGGACGACCGGGTGGTGCCGGCGTCGACGTTGACCCGGGTGGCCCGCCGCTACGGTTCGGCTCCGCTGCTCTTTCCCGGGATGGGCCACGACCTGATGCTGGACGCGCGCTGGGCGGAGCCGATCGACGCGATCCTGGACTGGCTGGAGAAGGAGCCCACGGCGCACTGAGCACCCGCGCCCGCCCAGGTCGGGGTCGCCGCCGTCGGCTGATCGCCGGCGCGGGCGGGTGGGTGCTCAGTCGCCGGGGTGGGCGGTCAGCCGGCTGTCTGGCGGGTGGCCGCGGTGGGCGGAGTGGTGGGTTGCGGCACGCGGGCGTCGTCGTCGGGGCGAGTGTCGACGGGTTGGGTGTCGTCGGGGCCGGGATCGGCGCTGCTCAGGCGGCTGGCCAGGGCGCCGCGCTCGTCCAGCGCGCGCAGGTAGGAGCGGGCCCAGGCCCGGATGTCGTGCTCCTCCAGGTGGGCGCGCATGGCCCGCATCCGCTGGGTGGTGTCGGCCGGGCTGGCCCGCAGCGCGGCGCAGAGGCCCTGCTTGAGCCCTTCCAGGTCGTGCGGGTTGACCAGGTACGCCTGGGACAGCTCGGCGGCGGTGCCGGCGAACTCGCTGAGCAGCAGGGCGCCCGTGTCGTCCACCCGGGCGGCCACGTACTCCTTGGCGACGAGGTTCATCCCGTCGCGCAGCGGGGTCACCGCCATCACGTCGGCGACCCGGTAGAGCGCGGCCAACTCGGCCCGGTCGAAGGGCTGGGTGAGGTAGTGGATCGCGGGCTCGCCGACCCGGCCGAACTCGCCGTTGATCCGACCCACCTCGCGTTCGATGCGCTCCCGCAGGATCTGGTACTGGCCGACGCGTTCCCGGCTCGGCATCGCGACCTGCACCAACACCGTGTCGCGGACCTTGACGTCGCCGCTGGCGAGCAGTTCGCTGTACGCCTTGAGTCGCTGTTCGATGCCCTTGGTGTAATCCATCCGGTCCACGCTGAGGATGACCTGCCGGGGATCGCCGAGGTCCTGACGGAGTCGGCGGGCGCGCGCGGCCACGTCCGGGCGGGCGGCGAGCGCGCCCATCTCGGCGGTGTCGATGGAGACCGGGAACGCGCCGATGCGCACGACCCGGTCGTCGATGCCGATCCGCCGGTCGGTGGCCGGCAGGTCCAACACCCTCGTCACCAGTTGGGCGAAGTTGTGGGCCGCCTGCACCCGTTGGAAGCCGACCAGGTCGGCGCCGAGCATCCCGCGCAGCAACTCGGCCCGGCGCGGCAGCTGCATGAAGAGCTCCGGCGGCGGGAACGGCACGTGCAGGAAGAACCCGATGCGCAGGTCGGGACGGAGTGCGCGCAGCAGACCGGGGACCAGTTGCAGGTGGTAGTCCTGCACCCAGACCACCCCGCCCTGCTCGGTCACCGCGGCGGTCGCCTCGGCGAAGCGTTGGTTGACCCGCTGGTACGCCTCCCACCACCGTCGGTGATGCTGCGGCTGTTCGACGGCGTCGTGGTAGAGCGGCCAGAGGGTGGCGTTGGCGAACCCCTCGTAGTGGTCGCGCAGGTCTTCTGGGCTGAGCGCGACGGTGTGCATGCGGACGCCGTCGACGTCCGGTAGGGCGGGGGCGGGCCCGGTGCCGCCGGCCCAGCCGACCCAGGTCGCCGGGGTGTGCCGCAGGAGCGGGTGCAGCGCGCTGACCAGCCCACCGGGGCTGCGCCGCCACTCACAGGCTCCGTCGGGGGCCTGGCTGTCGTCGATGGGGAGGCGGTTGGCGACCACCACGAGAGAACTCTGTCGCATCTCGGGCATTCCGATCAGCAGAGGACTGACCGCCACGAGCAAGGGAAAACCGGTCAGTCAGCGGGGGAAGTGACGTACAGCGGTATTCCTACTGACAGTAAGTTACACCACTGTTACGCGCACGGCGGGTCGGCGGCGTCCCGGGATGCGGGCCAGGGTTGGACCTAGACGACGGCGCCGTTGTCCGGGTCGTCCTCGTCCTCGTCGCCGGGTCGCAGTCGCCAGATCAGCGTGACGAAGCCGGCCAGGATGCCGGTGAACCCGAACAGGGTGACCGCCGAGCGGTCCACCGGGATCAACCACGGGAAGAGGAAGAGCACGAACCCGACGACCACGCCGAGCACACCGACCACCGCGTACTTGCTGATCCGGGGGAACGGTGGCGGTGGGGGCGGGTGGTAGCCCTCGTCGTCCTCGTCGTCGGGCAGATCGGCCCCGAAGGTGTCCAACCCGTCGAGCAGGGACGGCTCGTCCGCCCGGGTGTCGCGCCCGACGGAGATCCCGGAGAAGTCGGTGGCGGACGGGAGCCGGCGGGTGTCGGTGGCGGTCGGGCCGGGCTCGTCGGTCCCCGCGCGGGCCAGCGGGCCGGTGGTCGGCTCGTCCCGGGCGTCCCGTGCGTCGCGGTCGTCCACGTCCTCCGAGGCCGGCCACGGGTGCTCGCCAACCGTGGAGGAGGCGTGGAAGCCGGCCACGATCCGTGCCCACTCGGCGTCGATGTCCGGTTCGTCGCGGGCGGGCGGCTGCTCGGGGGTGCTCTCGTCGGCGAGCTGGGTCAGATAGTCCCGTGCGGTGGCCAGGTGCGAACGGTCGACGTAGAGCCGGTCGACCGGCCGGGCCGGAACGGTGGTGGTGCGGGTGACCGGGTTGAGGTCGGCGGAGGGCTGCAGGTAGGCGGCGATCCCGCCGGCGGCCAGCACGTCGAGCAGGTGCTCGCCGACGCGCGGATCGACGTCGCCGACGACGGCGTACTCGTTCGCGTCGAGCCCGTTGTCCCGCCGTCCCCGGCGGGCACCACCCGCTGACACCCGGACATCCCCCTTAACGCGCCTCGCGGCGCGACCCTCGACGCCCGTCCGCACGCCGTGCTCTGAATCGTGACACGTCAGGGCATGGTTCCGGGAGTGCGTTGTGTCGCGTCTTCCAAAGTCACGGCTGCCGCCGCAGGTCGCGACCGGGGTCCTTTGTCCGTTCTTGCGCGACCAGCGCCATCTCGGTGCCGGTTGGCCGTCTGGCCGTAATGCCGCCGGAGCACGGTCCCCGACGCGGGCGTTGGTGTCAGGGCAGGCGCAGCAGGGTGGGGGCGTGGTGGCGGGTGGCGAAGTCGTGCAGGCGGGCGCGGGTCGTCGCGGCGGCGGACGGGTCGGTCTCGGTCAGCGGGCCGATCGCCAGCGCCATCGTGATGATCTCGTCGGTCACGTCGGTCATCCGGGCGTAGCTGGCCGCCGCCGACCTCAGCAGGCGCGCGGCGCCGGCCGCGTCGCCGGTGTGCCGGGCCAGCGTGGCGTCGGCGACCTGACCGGCGGCGCGAGCCCACGGGGTCGTCCGGGGCGCCCGGTCGAGCATCTCCCGGACCAGCCGGGCGGCGTCCGCGCCGAGCACCCCGGCGACGTGCCCCACGGCCGGCACCCACTCGGCGAACGGGATCATCCGGGTCCGCCGCCAGTCCTCGTCCAGCTCGGTCAGCAGCGCCATCGCCTCGTCCCGGCGACCCTGCACGGCCCGGCAGAGCGCGGCGTGCGCCAGGGTGGAGCGCAGCACCCGGTGGAATCCGGTGCGCCGCGCCGCGACCAGCGCCTGCTCGACCAGGTCCCCACCCGTGCCGCCCGGCTGCGCGGTGCCGGCCGGTTCCGCCAGCGCCGCCGGTCCCGCCATCCCGGCCGGTTCCGCCAGCGCGTCCGGCCCGGCGCCGGCCAGCCCGCGCATCCAGCCGGAGACCGCCACGATGTGCAGGTCCCACTCCGCGGTCGGCCGGCGGGTCGACTCGGCCCACATGGCCAGCGCGGCAGTCCAGTCGCCCGCGTAGTACGCCCGCGCCCACTGGTCGGCGAAGCTGGTCGCCAGGCTGTGCTCGCCGCCCAGGTCGAGGGTGAGCTGCTCGTCCACCAGTCGGGCCGAGCCGGCCAGGTCGCCCTCCTCCTGCAACGCCCAGGCCAGGTTCTGTACCGCGCGACGTCGACTGGTCAGCCGCTCCACCCGGCAGTGCTCGGTCACCTCGACCAGCTCCGGGTACGCCGAGGCGGAACCGGCCAGGTAGCGCGCGACCGCCAGGGTGATCCGCGCGTTGGCCTGCACCTCGCGCAGTTGGAGCCGCTCGGCGAGGGTCGCCGCGGCGCGGGCCGCCGCGCACGCCGGGTCGGTCTCGGCGTTCAGCATGTGCACGCGGGCCAGCTCCAGCAGGGCGCTGGCCTTCTCCTGGCTGTCCGGTAGTTCGCTGTAGATGCCGATCGCCTGGTCCAGGTAGTGCAGGGTCGCGGCCCGGTCGGCCCGGCTCCACGCGGCGGTGGCGAGCAGCGTCCACGCCCGCGCCGCACCCGTCCGGTCGCCGGCCGCCGCGAGCCGCTCGGTCAGCCGGGTGAGTGTGTCGGTGCCGCCGGCCACCAGGAAGGCGTCGCCGTCGCGATAGAACGCCAGCTCCGCGTCGAACAGCTCCAGCGCCGGGTCCGGGCCGACGTCCAGGGTCAGCGCCCGCCCGACCAGCGCCGCCGCGGTGTCCAACGCGTGCAGCTCGTACGCCCGGCGGGCCGCCCGGTGCAGCGCGGCCCGCGCGGGCGGGGCGTAGGGGGCGGTGTCCAGCCCGACGGTCCGGGCGATCTCGTGCGCCGCCCAGCGGTGGTTGGCCAGCACCTCGGCCAGGTCGTGCTGTCGGCCGTCGGCGAGCTGCGCCATCCAGTCGGCGGTGCGCTGGTGCCGCAGCACCCGTTCGGCCCGCGGTAGCCGCTGGTAGCAGACGTCCCGCACCAGGATGTGCCGGAACCGGTACTCGGACTGGCCGGGCATCGTCGACGTGCCCTGCTCGTACACCAGGTCGCGCCGCTGTAGCCGGTCCAGCGCGCGCTCCACCCACTCCACCGGCCGCCCCAGCGCCGTAGCCACCGGCGCGGCCCAGAACTGCACGCCGACCACCGCGGCGGCCTGGAGCACCGCCCGGTCGGCCGGGTCCAGCAGGTCGAGCCGGTTGGCGATGACCGCCTGCACCGTACGCGGCATCTCCGCGCCACCGTCGGGGTCGAGGCGGGAGGCCGAGCGCGCCGCGTCGAGCAGCCCGCCGTCGAGCAGCATCCGGGCGTACTCCTGGGCGTAGAGTGGATTGCCGTCGGCGAACTCGATGAGCGGGGTGCGCGCGGTCGTGGGCAGCGTGGACTGCCCGAGCAGCAGCGAGTACAGCGTGTCGATGTCGGTGTCGTGCATCGGCGGCACCGAGATGGACATCGCGCCGCTGATCGTGGCGGTCCAGGCCGGGTGCCGTTCCCGCAGCTCCGGGCGGGCGGTCGCGACGACCAGCAGCGGTACGCCGCGTGCCGTCGCGCCCAACTGCTCGACGAAGGCCAGCATCGCCTGGTCCGCCCAGTGCATGTCCTCGAAGGCCAGCACTGTCGGCCCGGTGGTGGCCAGTGCGATCAGGAAACGCCGCCAGGAGGCCTCGGTCTCGCCCGGGGTGAGTCGTTCGCCGGGCACGCCGATCAGCGGGCCGAGTGCCTCGGCCAGCCGGGTCGCGTGGGGGTCGGCGAGCTGCCCCAGCCGGGCCCGCAGCCGCTCCCGCAGGGCGGCCGGGTCGTCGACCTCCGGTACGCCCACCCAGCTCTTCACGATGTCCGCCAGCGCGGCCCAGGTGACGTTCTCGCCGAACGGCGGGCACTGCCCGACCAGCCAGGTGACCGGCGGGCCGGGCAGCCGGCCGGCGTGCCGCTCAAGCTCGCGGAGCAGCCGGCTCTTGCCCACACCGGCCGGGCCGAACACCGTCACCAACTGGGAGGTCCGCTCGGTCACCGTCCGGTGTAGCGCGTTGATCAGCAGGCCGCGCTCGTGTTCCCGGTCCACCATCGGCGTCAGCTCGGCCGTGCGCAGGTCCCGGTCCGGCCGGACCTGCACGGCCAACCAGATCCGGCTCACCGCGGACCGGCCGCGCAGGGTGACCGGCGGCTGGTCGGCGTACTCCATCTCGTGCCGGGTGGCCGACCAGGTGCTCTCGTCGACGACGACGCCGCCCGCCGGGGCGAACGCCTGCAACCGGGACGCCGTGTTGACCACGTCCCCGGTGACGAAGGCCTGCCCGCCGTCGCGGGTGGCGGAGAGGTCGACCAGGGCCTCGCCGGTCGCGATGCCGACCCGGAAGCCGAGCGGCGGCTGCGGGCCGTTGGGCTGGTGGGCCAGGCTGCGTTGCAGCTCCAACCCGGCGCGCACGCACCGCAGCGCGTCGTTGTCGGTGGCCACCGGTGCGCCGAAGAGCGCCATCGCCGCGTCGCCGATGTACTTCTCGACGACCCCGCCGTACTGGTGCACGATCCGTCGCACGGTCGCGAAGTAGGTCTGTTGCAGACCGTGGGCCTGCTCCGGGTCGGTCCGTTCCGCGTAACTGGTGAAGTCGACGATGTCGACGAAGAGCACGCTGACCTGGCGGCGATCCTCCTGCACCACACCGACGTGGTCCCGCAGGGGCTGGCCACATCCGGTGCAGAAGTTGACCTCGGTGCTGTTGGCGTGCCCGCAGTGCGCGCAGGTGACCGCGAGCGGCTGGCCACACCCGCCGCAGAAACGGTCGTCCGGCCCGGCCGCGCGGGCGCAGTGTCCACACCTGAGGTCGATGTTCAGCTCCGTGGGCGAGATGGGTCAGTATCGCGTCCACCCGGGCCAGTCGGGAACCCGACGTGTGGGCGGGCGACGCCATCGATCGGTCGGAGTTAGTGTTCCGTACCAGGAAGTTTCATGTCAGGGAGAGTGCCGTGCAGGTGCGACTGTCCGCCTCGTGGACCGATCCGGGTGGTATGCGATGGGCTCCGGGCGACACGATAGACGTCGATGCGGTCACTCTCGCCGAGCTGGAGGAGCAGGGCATGGTGGAAGAGCCGGAAGGCCAGGGGGGCGGGTCGGGAAAGACCACGACCACGTCGTCGAGCACGTCCACGGCTGACAAGCCGACCGACCCGAAGAAGATCGGGCCGGGCCCGGGCGCGCCGCCGGCCGACGACACGGACAACTGATCGGCCGGATGTGGCCGGCGGACCCACGGGTCTGCCGGCCACAGCCGTGCGTGGGCACCGGGAGGGCTCGCGGTACGCGAAACACGCACTGACCCGGGCCCCGATCGGTCAGCGGTCGTTCATGCCGGCGCGTCGGCGCAGCGCGGCCACGTCGGTCACCACGATCCGGCGACCCTCGGTCCGCAGCCAGCCGCGGCTGGCGAACGAACCGATCGCCTGGTTGACGCTCTGCCGGGACCCGCCGGCCATCTCGGCCAGCTGACTCTGGTTGAGCTCGATCGTGATCATCGGTGCCTGGCTCTCGCCGGCCAACCGGACGAGCGTCTTGGCCACCCGACCGGGCAGGTCGAGGAAGACGTGGTCGGCGTTCTGCTCGGTGAGCCGGCGGATCAGCCCGCCCAGCGAGCGCATCACCGCGTCCAGGATGCGGGGGTTGGAGTGCACCAGCTCCATGAACGCGCCGCGCGAGAGGGCCAGCGCCGCGCAGTCCTCAATGGCCTCGGCCGAGGCGGACCGGGTGGACGCGTCGAGCAGGGAGACCTCGCCCAGCACGTCCGGTGGACGGATCACCGACAGCACGGCCCGCTCGCCGGTGGGCGCGGTGCGAAAGACAGCCACCGCGCCGCGGCGCAACACGATCAGTGACTCACCCGGGTCGTTCTCCACGAAGAGCAACTGGCCCTTGCGGTAGGTGCGCGGGACGGCGGCGGCGATGACGCGCTGCCGCACCTCGGGCTCCAAACCAGCGAACATCTCGACACCCGTGAGCGCGTCACCCGGCTCCGGCAGGCGCATCTCCACGGCCCAACCCCTCCCCGGTCATGGACCACAAACTCGCTCACCGGGTGAACCTGATGGCCCTGACAAGGTGAACTGACACCGATTCGGCATCCGGTAGCGGTACACATCAGATCATGACGGTCCGGTCGCTTGCTGTACACCCCTCGAAGCACTTCCGTGACCGTCGTGAGCTGCCGCGTACTGTCATTGAAGTGCCGAACGGGCCTGTCACCAGCGGTGCGGCGCCCCCCGGCGGGCACGGCCGGACGGCGGTGGGCGAGGATGGCCGGAATGGTCTATCGCTATTTTTACGACTGCGAGTTCATCGAGGACGGCACAACTGTCGACCTCGTCTCGATCGGTGTCGTCGACGAGTACGGCCGCGAGTTCTACGCGGTCTCCACGGAGTTCGACGACTCCCGAGCCGTGCCCTGGGTGCGGCGCAACGTGCTGGACAAGCTGCCGTCCCCGGCGGACCGGGCCTGGCGGTCGCGGGAGCGCATCCGTGACGACCTGTACGACTTCCTGGTCGAGCCGGTCCGGGACCGGCCGGGGGAGCAGCTGGAGCTGTGGGCCTGGTACGCCGCGTACGACCACGTGGTGCTCGCCCAGCTCTGGGGTGCGATGCCGGCGCTGCCCCGGGAGATTCCCCGGTATACCAAGGAGCTGCGCCAGCTCTGGGACGACAGTGGTCGGCCGACCCTGCCGGACGCGGACGCGGCCCGGCACGACGCTCTGGTCGACGCCCGGCACAACCTGGCCCGCTGGCGGGCGATGACCGCCCGCTGAGTGCCGGCCGCACCGCCGTAGGTTTGACCGGTTCTGTCCCGGGCATCGGTTCGACGAACCGAAGCGGAGGAGAGTGCCATGAGCAATCAGCCGACCAACGCCGCCGACGCTCGAGCCCGGGTCACCGAGCTGGCCCGGGCCGCGCGGATCTGCATGCTCACCACGACCGCTCTGGACGGGCGGCAGGTGAGCCGGCCGATGGGGCTACAGCAGGCCGAGTTCGACGGCGAGCTGTGGTTCTTCGCCTCCGCCGACTCGGCCAAGGTCCGCCAGCTCCGGGTCAACCCGGAGGTCAACGTCGCCTTCTCCGACCAGAAGCACCACGCCTGGGTGTCGATCTCCGGCACCGCCACCGAGGGCTTCGACCGGGCACGGGCCGAGCGGCTGTGGAACCCACTGCTCAAGGCGTGGTTTCCCGACGGGCTGGACACCCCGGGCCTCACGTTGATCAAGGTGCACGCCAGCTCCGCCGAGTACTGGGACTCGGCGAACAGCGCCGTGGTCAACCTGCTCGGCTACGCGAAGGCCGCGGTCACCGGGCGGCCGCCGAACGCCGGCGAGAACCACGAGGTGACGTTCTGAGCAGCGGGGCGCGGGCCGCTCGCGCCGGGGCGCGCTGTCGTCGTACCGGCGGGCCGACTACAGTGCGCAGTGACGGCCCGCCCCGGGCCGGCAACGGCGCCGATGGTCTGATCTGACACATATCCTGGGGCAATTCGGGCTTTACCTGATGCTCCAGGAGGATGAGCGGATCATGCGTATCGGCGTGCTCACCGGCGGCGGCGACTGCCCCGGTCTCAACGCGGTCATCCGGGCGGTGGTCCGCAAGGGCGTCGCCACCTACGGTCACGAGTTCGTGGGCTTCCGCGACGGTTGGAAGGGCCCGCTGGAGGGTCTGTCCCGGCCCCTCGGCATCGCGGACGTCCGTGGCATCCTGCCCCGCGGCGGCACCATCCTCGGCTCGTCCCGGACCAACCCGTTCAAGATTGAGAACGGCGTCGAGCGGATCAAGGACAACCTCGCCACCCAGGGCGTCGACGCGCTGATCGCGATCGGCGGCGAGGACACCCTCGGCGTGGCCACCAAGCTCTACGAGCTGGGCGTGCACGTGGTCGGCGTGCCGAAGACGATCGACAACGACCTCGGCGCCACCGACTACACCTTCGGCTTCGACACCGCGGTCAACATCGCGATGGAGGCCATCGACCGCCTGCACACCACTGCGGAGAGCCACCACCGCACCCTGGTCGTCGAGGTCATGGGCCGGCACGCCGGCTGGATCGCCCTGCACGCCGGCCTGGCCGGCGGCGCCAACGTGATCCTGCTGCCGGAGCGGCAGTTCGACGTCGACCAGGTGGCCGGCTACGTCGAGAAGCGCTTCCAGCACCAGTACGCCCCGATCGTCGTGGTCGCCGAGGGCGCCCAGCCGCTGGACGGCCAGATGGTCCTCGCCAACCAGGAGCTGGACTCGTTCGGCCACGTCCGCCTCGGCGGCATCGGCCAGTGGCTCGCCGAGCAGCTGGAGGCCAAGACCGGCAAGGAGGCCCGCACCGTGGTGCTGGGTCACATCCAGCGCGGTGGCACCCCGACCGCCTTCGACCGGGTGCTCGCCACCCGCCTGGGCCTGCAGGCCATCGACGCGGTCAACGACGGCGACTGGGGCAAGATGGTCGCGATGCAGAGCACCGACATCGTCCGGGTGCCCCTCGCGGAGGCCACCCGCGAGCTGAAGACCGTGCCGCTGGAGCGGTACGTCGAGGCCGAGGTCTTCTTCGGCAGCTGATCAACCGGTTGGGCGGCGCGGCGGGCCGGCGGGTCCGCCGCGCCGCGACCACAGGCGAGGGGGTACGAGCCGAGATGTCAGCCGGTGTGCACACGGTCGCGGTGATAGGCGCGGGCAAGATCGGTGAGCTGATGCTCTCCGGGCTGCTGCGCTCGGGATGGCCGGTGGACCGGCTGCTGGCCACCGCCCGCCGGCCGGCCCGAGCCGAGGAGCTGACCGCCCGCTACGGCGTACGGGTTGTCGACAACCTGACCGCGGTGGACGAGGCGGAGGTGCTGGCGGTCTCGGTGAAACCGCAGGACGCCGCCGCGCTGCTCGACGAGATCGGCCCCAAGGTGCCGGCCGACAAGCTCGTCATCTCGCTCTGCGCCGGCCTGCCCACCAGCTTCTTCAACCGCCGGCTGCCCGAGGGCACCCCGGTGGTCCGGGTGATGACCAACACTCCGGCGCTCGTCGACGAGGCGATGACGGCGATCTCGGCGGGCGCGCACGCCACCGGGGCGCACCTGGCGTTGGCCGAGGAGATGTTCAAGCCCCTCGGCCACACGATGCGGGTGCCCGAGTCGCAGCAGGACGCGGTCACCGCGCTCTCCGGCTCCGGGCCGGCCTACTTCTACCTGCTGGTCGAGGCCATGATCGACGCGGGGATCCTGCTGGGGCTGCCCCGGCAGGTGGCGCACGAGCTCATCGTCCAGAGCGCCGTCGGTGCCGCGGTGATGCTGCGCGACTCCGGCGAACACCCGGTCAAGCTGCGCGAGGCGGTCACCTCGCCGGCCGGCACCACCATCTCCGCGATCCGCGAGTTGGAGAAGCACGGCGTCCGGGCGGCGCTGCTCGCCGCGCTGGAGGCTGCCCGGGACCGCGCCCGCGAGCTGGCCGCCCAGGCCGACTGAGCCTGTCGCGGGCCGGACGTGCCTGCCCGGGACCTGGCTGCCCGGCCGACTGAGCCTGTCGCACGACCGGACGTGCCTGGCCGCGCCGGCCGACTGGGCCTGTCGCACGTCGCGGGCCGGACGTGCCCCGGTGCGTGCCGCATACTGGCCCGGTGTTCACACTCGCCCAGGCCCGACACCTGGTGGCCACCCTGCAACCGCGCGTCGACGAGCTGGTCCGGGTCCGCGCCGACCTGGCCGAACTGCGCGTCGACCTGGCCGACCACGGCGTCAGCGCCCTCGGCGGCCTGGCCGAGGTGAAGGGGCTGGAGGCCCGGCTGCACGCCGTCGTCGACGAGCTGCACCAGCACGACATCCAGGTCAAGGGCATCGCGCCGGTGCTGCTCGACTTTCCCGGCGAGCGGGCCGGTCGGCCCGTGCTCTGGTGCTGGCTGGAGGGGGACTCCGACGTGCGCTGGTACCACCGGGCCGAGTGCGGCTTCGCCGGCCGCCGCCCCATCTGACGCCGGTGCCGTCCCGCACCCCTTGATCCACTCGGGATCACGGAATCCGCGGTGTCCGCACGCGGCGGACACCCCGATCTTCAGGAACGCGAGTGGATCACGCTGGATGCGTCGCTCAGCCCGCCCTGGACGTCGGTAGGACCGGGTCGACGGCCTCGCTCACCGCGAACACCACCACGTTGTCGACATAGTGGCCCCGCCGCCTGTCGAAGTCACCCCCGCAGGTGACCAGGCGCAGCTCCGCGCCGGGCGTCGGCCCGTAGACCGTCGCCGTGGGGAAGCGGTCCTTGCGGGTCCGCAGCGACCCGGTCACCCGGAACGACAGCCGCTGCCCGCCGCGCCACACCTCCACCCGGTCACCGGAGCGCAGCTCACCGAGCCGGGCGAACACCGCCGGGCCGCGCCGCGAGTCCAGATGGCCGGCGAGCACCGCCGGGCCGGTGTCTCCCGGGGCCGGACCACCGCCGTACCAGCCGGCGACGCCGAAGTCGTCCGGCGGGACCAACGCGCCCGCGCGGTCCAGGCCCAGCACGGTGAGCGCGGAGTCGACGCCGATGCGCGGCACGCGTACCCGGGTGGGTGGACCCTGCGGCACGGGCGCCGCGGCCACCGACGGGCAGTTGTCGGTGCAGCCGGGGTGCCAGCTCGCCACCGGCGGCGGGGCGTCGGTGCCGGCCAGCCCGACCCCGGTGCCGGCGGCCAGGCAGACCGCCGCACCGGCCGCGACGAACGCGGCCAGCGGCATCCGACGGTCGCGGTGCCGCCGGATCGACAGGTCCGGCCCGGCGCTCACCAGGTGGTGCGCCGCCGCCGACGCCAGAACAGCAGGGCCACCGCGCCGGCCGCCGCGGCCAACCCGCCGGCCACCAGGGGGTACGCGGTCAGCCCGCCGCCCGCGGTGCCACCGGCGCCGGTGTCCACCCCACCGGCCGGGACGACGGTGCCGCCCTCGGCGTCGCGGCGCAGTTCGGCGGTGAGCCCGCCCTGCTTGGCGTCGAGCACCAGCAGCGAGTAGACCGCGCCGCCGGTGAGCCGGACCTCGGCGTTGGTGCTCGGCCCGTCGGCACCCGTCAGCCGCAGCCGCCAGCTGCCCGGCTCGACCTGCTCATACTCGGTCGTGGTCGCGAACTGCACGTCGTCGGCGATCAGCGGACCGTCCGCGGCGGCCACGTCCAACACCGGGGTACGCACGGAAGCCTGCACGACACGCACCTTGGCGCGGCCCTGCGTGGGCGCGCTGAGGTCATCGTTGAGCACCCGCAGCCCCAGGTCCGCGTGCCGGCCGACACCGGCCACCGTGTACGCGTCGCCGCTGGTCACCGCGACCTCCGTGGTGAGCACCGGGGGGTCGCTGGCGGGAGCGCCGGCCTCGCGCATCGCCACCGCGTACCGGCCGGGCGCCAGCTCGAAATAGTCGGAGACCACCCCGTAGCCGACCCCGGGGAAGACCCTCGGTTTCGCGGCGTCCGGCGCGGCCAGGTAGACGTCGACCGCCGGCGTGTCCGGGGAGAGGTGGGCGAGCCGGACGTAGCCGACGGTGTCCGCGCCGGCCGCGGCGCTGGCCGGCCCGGGCGTGCCGGCGGCGGCGAGGGCGGTGGTGATCAGGAGCGCGCCGGACCCGGCGAGCAGCCGGCGGGGAAGGGTGCGGAGCGTGTACATGTCGCCTCCGGAAGCACTTTCGGTGAGCGGGCGGCAACCCAGAGAACAGGGTCCCGTGCGCGGGACTGCAACGCAAGTTGCCAACGAGATGTTTCTCGACGTGTCCCGACCGGATTCCGGCGTGTCGGCCTGGGTGGGGGCGTTTCGCTACCGCTCTCGGATCGCGAGGAGGCCGAACAGGTCGGGGACCCCGCCCGGGCCCGCCTCGGCGACCCGGAGCAGCCGGAGACCGGCCGCCACTGTGGCGTTGACCAGGTCGGCGAGGGGGATGTGCCAGGCACCGACGCGTACCCGAACGCCGTTGGTGTTCCAACTGTCGAAGCTGCGCGACCGGTCCGCGTACCGCGCGTCGACGACGACGCCCGGATGCTGGCCCCAGTCGGCGAACGCGCCCACGAAGCACGGGTGCACGCCCACGTGTACGAAGCGCCCGCCGGGGCGCAGCACCCGGGCGACCTCGCGCAGCACGGCCGGGTAGTCAGGCAGGTCGGTGCTGGACAGCACACACATCGCGGCCGGCAGCGACGCGTCGCCGAACGGCAGGGCTGTCGCGTCACCCCGGGTCACCGGCAACCGCCTGCTGGCGTGCCGCAACTGCCCGCCGGACAGGTCCACGCCCACCGGCGTCCAACCCAGACCCGCCGGCACCGACGCGTGCGCGCCGGTGCCACAGCAGACGTCCAGGCAGACACCCTCGCCCGCACCCAGCAGGTCCGCCACGGTGGCGTGCACCCGCCGCAGATAGTCGCCACCGCCGGAGATGAAGTCCTCGTACCAGTCCGCGTGGGCGTCGTACGCCGGTGTGCCCGTCGATCCCATCGGTCGATGCTAGGGAGCGGAGCCGGTCGGGTCGTGCCCGTTCTGCCGAGGGCAGAGGCGGCCGGCGTCCGCCACCACGGGCCGCCGGGGATCGTCGCGTTCGCCTATTCTCGGTCGATGCGGGATCGCCGGGTGGCACTGGTGTGGGCGGCCTTCGTCGTCGTCGCGCTGGTGTCCTGCGTGCTCGTGCTGCGGCGCGAAGACCGCCTCTCCGACCTGCACATCTACTACGGCGCGCTGTCCGACCTGCACGCCGGGCGCCCGCTGTACGGGTTCGTGGCGGCCAACGGCGGCCCGTTCACCTATCCACCGTTCGCCGCGCTCGTGTTGGGCCCGATCACCGCCGTGCCCGAGGGCGTACTCCAGGGGATCTGGCTGGTGGCGACGTGCGCGGCGGTCGTCGCCATCGCCGGGGCGGTCGGTGTCGCGCTGACCACCCGGCCGTCCCGACGACCGCTCGTCGTGGCGGTGGCGGCCACGGTGCTGATGCTCTCCGCACCGGTGCAGAGCAATCTGCGCTTCGGCCAGGTCAGCGTCTTCATCGTGCTGATGGCCCTGCTCGACGGGATGGGCGTCGGTCCGCCTCGACTGCGCGGGATGTTGGTCGGCGTCGCCGCGGCCATCAAGCTGACCCCGCTGCTGTTCGTGGTCTACTTCCTCGCCACCGGTCGCTACCGGGACGCCGGTCGCGCGGTGGCCACGTTCCTGGCCTGCGCGGCACTCGCCGCGGTGGTGTTGCCCGCCGAGAGCTGGACGTACTGGACCGAGGCGGTGCGGCAGACCTCTCGGATCGGCAACCTCGCCTCGCTGGGCAATCAGTCCCTGCACGGGATGCTGCTGCGCGTCGGCGTCGACGAGGCGACGTTGCCCCTGATCTGGGCCGTTCTGGTGGCGCTGGTGTGCGCGGCGGCGCTGCTGCGGGCCCGACAGTTGGCACGGCAGGGCCGCCCCGGGCACGCGGCCGTGCTGGTCGGCTGCGCCACCGTCGCCGCGTCCCCGGTGTCCTGGACCCACCACCAGGTGTGGCCGGTGCTCGCCGCGATGCTGCTGATCGGCGCGTCCGGCGTCACCCGACGCGCCGCCGGCGTGGCGTTGCTCGCCGCCATGGTCGTCTCGCTGGGTGCGGTCCTCAGCCCGGTGTCGACACGGCCGGGTGTGCAGTTCCTCTTCGAGAACGCCCGCGCGATCGGTGTGTGCCTGCTGTGCCTGGTCGGCTTCGGCGGCGTCGCGGTCGCGGTCACCCGCACGTCGCGCCGGCCGGCCGGTGGGCGGGGCTGGTTGCGGGTGGGCGTCTCGGCCACGGTGGCCGTGGCGTTCTTCGCCGTGCAGCCGCTGCCGGCCGGAGCGGACCCCACCTTCAAGGCGTACGCCCTCGGCGACGTGGTCAACCCGCGATACTTCTTCGTCTGCCGGGGCCCGGTCGAGTGCGCCGCCTACGGCACCGACGCGCCGGTCACCTTCGGCACCCGCGCCGAGAAGACAAAGGTCCGGGTCAACGGCGTGGTCTCCGCGCAGGTGACCCGCCTGGAATATTATTCCGCGCCCGGCGGGGCGCCCCGGGTCATCCCGCTGCTCGACGCGTACCCGGGGAGCCGGACGTTCTCGTTCCGCTCGGCGAGCATGGCGCAGGGGCGGCTCGTCGCGTACGCCTCGGACGGCCAGCCGATCGCCAGCTACGACGACGAACTCGCCGCCGCTCTCCGGACGGCCACCCGGTAGGCGGTCGGGGGAGCGCGGCGGCGGAGCTCAGCGGGTCGCGGCGGCCAGGGCGGTGCGCAGCTTGTCGGCGTCGCCCGGTGCCGGGTGCTCCCAGTCGGTGGGCGTGGCGGAGTAGAGCGTGCCGTACGCCGGGGTGTCCGGCTGGTAGCGCCAGCCCTCGGCGAGCGGGCCGACGTCCACCGCGTCGTAGCCGATCCGGTCCAGGAAGGCCGTCACCTCGGTCTTCGCGGCGGCGTCGTCACCGGCGATCGCGAGGGCGCTGCGGTCGGCGGCACCGGACGGCCGGGGGAGTGCGGCCAGGCCCTTGAAGTAGATGTTGTTGAAGACCTTGACCACCCGGGCACCCGGCAGGTGCTGCTGGAGCAGCTCGCTGCTGGTGGTCTCGCCCGAGTCGAGCTCCGGGAAGGTCCCGTCGCGCTGCGGGTAGTAGTTGTTGGTGTCGATGACGATCTTGCCGGCCAGTGGCTCCACGGGCACCGCGCGGTACGCCTTCAGCGGCACGCTGACCACCACCAGGTCGCCGACCTGTGCCGCGTCCTGTGCCGTGCCGGCGCTCGCGTGCTCGCCCAGCTCGTCAACCAGGTCCTTCAGCGTCTCCGGGCCGCGCGAGTTGCTCAGCACCACGTCGTAGCCGGCGTCCACGGCCAGCCGGGCCAGGGTGCCGCCGATGTTGCCGCTGCCGATCAGTCCCACAGTTGTCATGCTCGTTCCCAACTCCGTCCACCCACGACACGTTCCCGACCACTGCGGTGGGTTATTTCGACTGCCCGCCGCCGGGTGGCCGCGCGGACTGCTCGCGGCCTTCCGGTGTCTGGTCGCGCCGCGAGCCCGCCCCGCACACCGTACTGCGCACGCCTGTCGCCAACCGGCTCCCCGGGCAGGCGCCACCCTCCCGTGACGAGCGGTTCGTGCGGGCGGCCGGTCGTCCTGCGGCGGCGACCCGGCAGGATCGCGCTGGATCCTGGCTGTCGTGGCATCCGGAACGGGGGAGGCCACGACAACCAGGTTCGAGCGTGAGCAAGGGGGTGCGGTGGAGCCGGGCGCGGCCGGCCGCTTGACCTTCAGGCGGGGAGGACCTTCTCGACGGCTGCGCGCAGGTCGTCGGACTCGGGGGTGACCGTGGGGGCGAAGCGGGCGGCGACCGTGCCGTCCGGAGCCACCAGGAACTTCTCGAAGTTCCACCGGACGTCCCCGGTGTGCCCGTCGGCGTCCGAAGTGTCCACCAGCGCGGCGTAGAGCGGGTGCCGGTTGGGGCCGTTGACGTCGACCTTCTCGGTCAGCGGGAAGGTGACCCCGTAGTTGACCTGGCAGAAGTCGCTGATCTCGGCGGCGCTGCCCGGCTCCTGCCCGGCGAACTGGTTGCACGGCACGCCGAGCACCACCAGGCCGCGGTCGGCGTAGGTGTCCGCGAGCGTCTGGAGGCCGGCGTACTGCGGGGTGAGGCCGCAGCGGGAGGCCACGTTGACCACCAGCAGCGCCTGGCCGCGGTAGCGGGCCAGCTCGGCGGGGCCGCCGTTGAGGGCGTCGATCGGGATGTCGAAGACGGTCATGGCCCGAGGCTACGCGCCGGCCGTCCCGGGGGATCGACGGCGGGCGGAGGCAGGCGCAATCCCCGCATCAGGGAAATCGAAACATGCGCATCTTGACGAAGTGGTGACGGCGTGAGTACCGTCTCACCATCTCTTTTGGAAAGTTTCCTAACAGTTCGGGAGACGCCTCATGAAAAGATCGCTCCGCCGGGCCCTCTGGGCCGGTGCCGTGGTCGCCGTGACCGTCGCAGCGGTGCCGATGACCACCGCGTTCGGCGCCGGCAGTGTCACCACCACGTTCACCAGGGCACAGGACTGGGGGACCGGTCACGAGACGAGGGTGACCGTCACCAACGGGTCGAGTGCCACAGTCGCCACCTGGCGCATCGAGTTCGACCTGCCGTCGGGCACCACCATCAGCAGCGCCTGGGACGCCGACGTGACAAGCAGCGGCAACCACTACGTGGCGGTCAAGAAGAGCTGGGCCGGCGGCCTCGCCCCGGGCGCCTCGTTCAGCTGGGGTTACAACGGCACGGGCGCCTTCAAGGCCCCGCTGAACTGCACCGTCAACGGCGCACCCTGCGGCGGCGGCACCCCGACCAGCCCGCCGACCACGAGCGCGCCGACCACCGCGCCGCCCACCACGGCGCCACCCACCACCGCACCGCCCACCACGGCACCGCCGACCACCAACCCGCCCAACCCGGGCGGCAAGAAGGTCGTCGGCTACTTCGCCGAGTGGGGTGTCTACGGACGCAACTACCACGTCAAGAACATCCAGACCAGCGGGTCCGCCGCCAAGCTGACCCACATCCTGTACGCCTTCGGCAACACCACCGGCGGCCGCTGCGCCATCGGTGACAGCTACGCCGACTACGAGAAGGCGTACACGGCGGCGGACAGCGTGGACGGCGTCGCCGACACCTGGGACCAGCCACTGCGCGGCAGCTTCAACCAGCTGCGCAAGCTCAAGCAGCTGAACCCGCACCTCAAGGTGATCTGGTCGTTCGGCGGCTGGACCTGGTCCGGCGGCTTCACCCAGGCCGCACAGAACCCGGCCGCGTTCGCCGAGAGCTGCCACAACCTGGTCGAGGACCCGCGCTGGGCGGACGTCTTCGACGGCATCGACGTCGACTGGGAGTACCCGAACGCCTGCGGCCTGACCTGCGACACCAGCGGCCCGAACGCGTTCAAGAACGTGATCAGCGCGCTGCGGTCGCGGTTCGGCTCCAACGCCCTGGTCACCGCCGCCATCACCGCGGACGGCAGCAACGGCGGCAAGATCGACGCCACGGACTACGCGGGCGCCATCGGCAACCTCAACTGGCTGATGCCGATGACCTACGACTACTTCGGCGCCTTCGCCGCCCAGGGGCCGACGGCACCGCACTCCCCGCTCACCTCGTACACCGGCATCCCGCAGCAGGGCTTCAACTCCGACGCGGCGATCCAGAAGCTCAAGAGCAAGGGCGTCCCGGCCAACAAGCTGCTGCTCGGCATCGGCTTCTACGGCCGAGGCTGGACCGGGGTCACCCAGGCCACGCCGGGCGGCAGCGCCACCGGTGCGGCACCGGGCACCTACGAGGCGGGCATCGAGGACTACAAGGTCCTCAAGAACACCTGCCCGGCCACCGGCACGGTCGCCGGCACCGCGTACGCCAAGTGCGGCAGCAACTGGTGGAGCTACGACACCCCGTCGACCATCAACGGCAAGATGACGTACGCGAACAACCAGGGCCTCGGTGGCGCGTTCTTCTGGGAGCTCTCCGGTGACACCAGCAACGGCGAGCTCATCGGCGCCATCAAGGGCGGTCTCGGCTGAGCCGAGGACCGACGCACCACCCACCCGGCGGGGAGGGGTGCGCACCGCCCCTCCCCGCCCGGTGACACCACGGCCCGGTCGACGCCCAGCGTCGGCCGGGCCGCATTAGGTGGGTTGGGCCAGGTCAATGTGGCAGACTCGCGGCTCGGTAGGTCACGATCTCAACCTCGACGGAGGTGGTCATGCGCGCGACCCACCTGAGGCTGGCGGCAACGGCCGCCGCACTGCTGCTGCCGGTGACCCTGGTCGGTTGCGGGATCGGCGACGATGACCGGGACGACGCCAAGGACGAGCCCCCGGTCACGCCGACGCGAACCCCCGCCGAGGAGGCCGCCAGCCGTTCCCGCGAGCGCGTGCAGGCGTACCTCGACGCGATGACCGCCAAGGACGTCGCCGCCGGCCGGAGTCAGCTCTGCGCTCCGCTGCACGAGAGCTTCGACGAGGGTGCCACCGGCCCCAACGGCGACTTCGCCGATCACTTCCAGGTGCCGGAGGCGGCCATCACCGACGTCCGGTCCGGTCCGCTCGGCCAGCAGGTCAGCGTGTCGGTCTCGGTCACCGCCGGCGGCCGCACGGTCGTCCGGCCGTTGGTGTTCACCGTTACCCGCGACGGCAGCGACTGGTGCATCGCCGGGGAGGTGCCGGGCGGGTCACCCGCCGCGCCCGCGCCCGCGCCGACCGCCGTCTTCGGGCCCGTGCAGCCGGGCCAGCCCTCGCCGAACTGATCTCCCATCTGCCGGAACCGTCCCCCTCGCCGCCCAGTCGCCCCAACCGTCGCCGTACGCTTTCTGTCATGCGCCATGAGTGGCATCAGCTGAGCCATCCCGCGGTGAGTAGCCCGGGCCTGCAGACCAGCCGACCGACAGTCGACTCCGCGGAGGACGCCGCGCTCGGCCTGGACCGCTGGCGGGAACTGCCCCGTGAGCAGGTCCCACCGTGGTCCGACCCGGCCGCCGTCGCGGCGGTCTGCAAGGTCCTCGACACCGTGCCGTCGGTCGTCGCACCCTACGAGGTGGACCAGCTCCGGCAGAAGCTCGCCCTGGTCTGCGAGGGCAAGGCGTTCCTGCTCCAGGGCGGGGACTGCGCCGAGACGTTCGTCGACAACACCGAGAGCCACCTGCTGGCCAACGCCCGCACCCTGCTCCAGATGGCGATCGTGCTCACCTACGGCGCGTCCCTGCCGGTGGTCAAGGTCGCCCGGGTGGCCGGGCAGTACACCAAGCCCCGCTCACTGCCCACCGACGCCCGCGGCCTGCCCGCCTACCGCGGCGACATGATCAACTCGCTGGAGGCCGACCCGGCCGCCCGGGTCGCCGACCCGCAACGCATGATCCGGGCGTACGCCAACTCGGCGGCGGCGATGAACATGCTCCGGGCGTACCTCGCCGGTGGGCTCGCCGACCTGCACGCAGTGCACGACTGGAACAAGGGCTTCGTGAAGAACTCCCCGGCGGGGGAGCGCTACGAGGCGATCGCCCGGGAGATCGACCGGGCGCTGGCCTTCATCCGGGCCTGCGGGATGACCGACGACGAGGCGCTGCGAACTGTCACGCTCTACTGCTCCCACGAGGCCCTCGCCCTGGAGTACGACCGGGCGCTCACCCGGGTCTCCGACCGCCGGGCGTACGGGCTCTCCGGGCACTTCCTCTGGATCGGCGAGCGCACCCGGCAGATCAGCGGCGCGCACATCGACTTCATCTCCCGCATCGCCAACCCGATCGGCGTCAAGCTCGGCCCGACCACGTCCCCGGACGAGGCGATCGAGCTGTGCGAGAAGCTCAACCCGGACAACATCCCCGGTCGGCTCACCCTGATCAGCCGGATGGGCAACCACCGGGTGCGCGACGCCCTGCCGCCGATCGTCGCCAAGGTCACCGCCGCCGGGGCCAAGGTGGTCTGGCAGTGCGACCCGATGCACGGCAACACGCACGAGTCGTCGAACGGCTACAAGACCCGCCACTTCGACCGCATCGTCGACGAGGTGCTCGGCTACTTCGAGGTGCACCGAGGTCTGGACACCCACCCCGGTGGCCTGCACGTCGAGTTGACCGGCGAGGACGTCACCGAGTGCCTCGGCGGCGCCCAGGGCATCGAGGACCTCGACCTGCCCGACCGGTACGAGACCGCCTGCGACCCGCGACTGAACACCCAGCAGTCGCTGGAGCTGGCCTTCCTGGTGGCGGAAATGCTCCGTGGCTGACGCCAGGGGTGAGCTGGCGAGCCTCGCGGTCGGCGGCCGGGGGAAGAGCAGTGGCTGATTTTGTGGACCTGCGGTCGGACACGGTCACCCGACCCACCGCCGGGATGCGGGAGGCGATGGCCACCGCCGAGGTCGGTGACGACGTCTACGGCGAGGACCCGAGCGTCAACGCGCTGGAGGCCGAGGTCGCCGCGCTGTTCGGGCACGAGGCGGCGCTGTTCGCCCCGAGCGGGTCGATGGCCAATCAGATCGCCCTGCAGCTGTTGGTGTCGCCCGGCGACGAGTTGCTGGCCGACGCCGACGCGCACGTGGTCACGTACGAGATCGGCGCCGCGGCCGCGTACGGCGGGATTTCCTCGCGGACCTGGCCGGCGGTCGGCGCGGACATCGACCCGGAGCAGGTGGCCCGGATGATCCGGCCGGACGGTTACTTCGCCGTCCCCACCCGTGCGATCGCCGTCGAGCAGACCTACAGCCGTGGTGGCGGGGTGATTCCGCTGGCCACCCTGCGGGAGTTGCGGGGAGTCGCCGACGACGCGGGTGTCGCGATGCACTGCGACGGCGCGCGGATCTGGCACGCGCACGTCGCCGACGGGGTGCCCCTGATCGAGTACGGCCGGCTCTTCGACACGCTGTCGGTGTGTCTCTCCAAGGGCCTCGGCGCACCGGTTGGCTCGCTGGTGGTGGGCAGCGCGGAGAAGATCGAACGGGCCCGGCTGATCCGTAAGCGGATGGGCGGTGGCATGCGTCAGGTCGGCATCCTCGCCGCCGCCGGCCGGTACGCGCTCGCGCACCACATCGACCGGCTGGCCGACGACCACGCCAGGGCGGCCCGGCTCGCCGAGGCCGTCGCGCCGTTCGGGGTGCTCGCCGCTCCGGTGCGTACCAACCTTGTCGCGTTGGACCTGACGAAGCACGCACTGGACGCGCGTGCCCTGGCCGCCGCCGCGCGGGCCGAGGGTGTGCTGGTCTCGGTGCTCGGCCCCCGTACCGCCCGCCTGGTCACCCACCTGGGCCTAGACGACGCCGGCATCGACCACGCCCGCGCAGCCCTACCCCACATCCTCGCCGCAGCCTAACCCCCCCCGCCCCCCGCCCCCGCCCCCCGCCCACCCTTGTTGATCATGGGTTATTGCCGCTCGGATCGGCGTGTCGTGGCTATAACTCCATGATCACCGGGGCGAGTGGGGTGGGGTGGGGTGGGGTGGGGTGGGGTGGGGTGGGGTTAGGGGGTTAGGCGGGTTAGGGTTGTTATGTCGGCGGCGTGGCCGAGGGTTTTCTCGCTCGGGGTTTCCACCACTATCGGGACGCCGGCGGTGGCGGGGTGCGCCATCAGCTCGGCGAAGGCGGGCTCGCCGATGGTGCCCTTGCCGATGTTCTCGTGCCGATCCCGGGTGGAGCCGCACAGATCCTTCGAGTCGTTGGCGTGGACCAGCCGCAGCCGGTCCGCACCGACCGTGGCCACCAGGGTGTCCAGGGTCGCCGTCATGCCACCCTCGGCCGCCAGGTCATGCCCCGCCGCCCAGGCGTGGCAGGTGTCGAAGCAGACCCCGAGCATGGGGTGTCGGTCCACCGCGTCCAGGTAGGGACCGAGCTGCTCCACGCGGGAGGCCAGTGACCGGCCACCGCCGGCGCTCGGCTCGACAAGCAACATCGGCCCGCCGGCGTCGGCGGCCCAGTCGAGCATCGGCAGCAACTCCCGGCGGACCTGTCGCATCGCCTCCTCGGCGTACGCCTCGTCGACCGAGCTACCCGCGTGGAACACCACCGCCTGAGCGCCGATCGCCACGCCCCGACGAAGGGCGTGGGCCAGTGTCTGCGCCGACTTCTCGACCGTGGCCGGGGTGGGCGAGCCGAGGTTGACCAGCAGCGAGGCGTGGATGAACGCCGGAATGCCCCGCTCGGCGCAGCCGTCGCGGAACAGGGCGTCCTGGGTCGGGTCGCCGCTGGGCAGCGCCCAACCCCGGGAGTTGGCGACGTAGACCTGCACCACCTGGGCGCCTGTCGCGTCGGCGTACGGCAGGGCCGCCTTCGCCAGCCCTCCGGAGGTCGGGGTGTGCGCGCCCACCGGGCGGGAGGTGACAGTCGACATCAGAAGCACGTGATGACGACCGGGGTGCCCGGCGGCACCTGCGAATTCTCACCGGGGGCCTGGATCCGGACCGTGGCGTTCGGGTTGAGTGCCACCGTCACCGGGAAGCCCTGGCCCTCCAGGGCCTGCTTGGCCTGCTGGCAGGGCAGGTCGATCACCCGGGGCATGACGATCGCCGCCGGGCCCTTGCTGACGTCCAACTTGACCTGGGTGCCCTTCTCCACGCCGGCACCGTCGGCCGGGCTCTGCCCGAGGATCTCGTCCTTGGGCTTGTCGGAGTCCTTGTAGGTCTCCACCAGCACCAGGTTGAGCTGGGCCAGGGCGGCCCGAGCGTCGTTGAGGTTCTTACCGACCAGGTTCGGCACCGTCACCGGCGCCCTGCCCCGGCTCAGAATGAGGGTGATCTTCGCGCCGGGTTTGACCTCGCTGCCCACCTTGGGGGAGGTGTCCAGTACGACCCCGGCCGGCAGGCTGTCGTCGTAGCGGGCGGCACCCTTGGCCACCACCAGCTTCACGTTGAGCAGGTCCGCCTCGGCGAGCTCGAACTCCTTGCCGATTACGTCCGGCACGGGGAAGCGCTCCGGGCCGAGGGAGAGGGTCAGGGTGATCGTGCCACCCTTGACGATCCTGCTGGCGGATGCCGGGCTCTGCCCCAGCACGCTGTCCTTCGGGGCCTTCTCGTCGAAGCGCGGCTCGCCGTACTTCAGGGTGAGCCCGGCGCGGGTGGCCTGCGCCTGCGCCTCGGCCTTGCTCAAACTCACCAGTTGCGGGGCATCCGTGTAACGGCCGACGCCGAACCACCAGCCCCCGATCGCGGCCACCAGGCCCAGCGTCACCACCACGGCCGCGACGGCCAACCGGCCGCGTGGGCTCGCCAGCAGTGTGCCGCGCAGCGCCGCGAGCCGGGACCCGAGACCCTCCGCGGGCGCCGGGGCGGCCCGTCGTCGCCCCGGCCCCTGGCTGGCGCCCTCGGGCAGCCGCGCCCAGGCCGGGCGGTCGGTCGGTCGGACCGTCGCGACCACCATGGTCGGCTGAGAGAGTGGCGCATCGTCGGTCACCGCGCGGAGCACGGCGGTGCGGGTGTTGGCGTCACCGAGGCGATCCCGGGCGACCTGCACCTCGGTCAGCAGGGCGCCGGCGTCGGCGGGCCGGGCCGCCGGATCGCGCCGAGTGGCCCGCTGCACCAGGTCGTCGAGGACCGGTGGCAGGCCGGGCACCAGCATCGAGGGTGCCGGTACGTCCCGGTCGACGTGCTGCCAGGCGACGTCCACCGGGCGGTCCCCGTCGTACGGCACGCGGCCGGTGAGCATCTCGAACAGCACGATGCCGGCCGAGTAGACGTCGGTACGGGGATCGGCTCGGCCCTCGGTGACCAGCTCCGGGGCGACGTACGCCACGGTGGCCATCAGTTGGTTGCCCTGCTCCTCGTCGGCGCTCGCCTCGACCGCCCGGGCCAGACCGAAGTCGGCCACCTTGACGACGCTGTCGACCAGATTGGCGACACCACCGGTGGGCGCCTCGGCGACCAGCACGTTTTCCGGCTTGACGTCGCGGTGCACCAGCCCGGACCGGTGCGCGGCGGCGATCGCGGCGAGCATCTGCTCGATGATGGCCAGCGCCTCGTCCGGGTTGAGCCGGCGCCGCTCGGCCAGCACGTCACGCAGCGTGCGACCGCGCACGTACTCCATTACCAGGTACGGCAGGCCGGCGTGCGTGCCCTGGTCGTAGACCGCCACCACGTTCGGGTGGGTCAGCCGCGCGATGGTCTTCGCCTCGTCGGTGAACCGGGCCACGAAGTTGGCGATCCGGGCCTGCGCCTCGGGCGCCTGGGTCGGATGAATGATCTTGACAGCGACGGTGCGCTCAAGGCGTTCGTCGGTGGCGGTGTACACGGTCGCCATGCCACCACGGGCCACGCGACCGCGGATGCGGTAGCGCCCGTCGATCAGCGAGCCCAGCAACGTGTCGGCGACCTGAGTGTCCATCGGCAGGCAGTCTATGTGTCCAGGGGGTGAAGGTTGAACAGGATGCTACAGCCGGGCGCCGAACGGGTCAGTCCCGCCGCGCTCCTCGTCCCCGCACCCGCAGGTCAGCGGCGCCACGAGAGCGGTCGCTCGGGGTGCCGGTGGCCCGTCGCGACGGTGGCGTGGCAGGGTGGTCGGGTGACCGAACCCGTACCCGACCAGGCCGTGCCCAGCCTGGAGCTCGCCGGCCCCGCCGACCCGGCCGGCTGGCTGACCCTGCCCGACGTCGCCGAGCGCCTCGACGTGTCGATCAGCAAGGTGCACCAGATGATCCGTGACCGGGAGTTGCTGGCGGTCCGCCGCGACGGCGTCCGCCGGATCCCGGCGGACCTGGTTGCCAACCAGGTCGTGCTCAAGCACCTGCCCGGCGTGCTCAACCTGCTCACCGACAACGGCTACGACGACGAGGCCGCCCTGCGCTGGCTGTACGAGCCGGACGAGACCCTCCCCGGCAACACCCCGGCAGCCGCCCTCTCCGGCGACCAGGCCCGCGAAGTAAAACGCCGAGCCCAAGCCCTAGGCTTCTAACCCCCACCCCACCCGGGTTGATCATGGAGTTATTGCCACGACACGCCGAGCGGGCTGGCAATAACTCCATGATCAACGCGCGGAAGGATCAACGCGCGGAAGGATCAACGCGCGGAAGGATCAACGCGCGGAAGGGGCGCGGGGCGCGGGGCGGGGTTAGTCGGCTCGGCGGGTTGCGGCTATGGCCAGGTCGACGAGGGCTTGGCGGGCCTCGGTGTCCAGGTCGACGTTTGTCAGCGCGGCCAGCGCGGTGTCGGTGAGCGTGACGATCCGCTGCTCGGTGCGGGCCAACGCCCCGCTCGCGGAGATCAGCTCACGCAGCCGAGCCACCCCCCGCTCGTCCAACTCCGGGTTGCCGAGCTGGCTGAGCAGCAGCTCGCGGCCCGCGTCGTCGGTGGTCTCCACGGCCGCCGCCACCAGGTAGGTGCGCTTGCCCTCACGTAGGTCGTCCCCGGCCGGCTTGCCGGTCAGCGCCGGGTCACCGAAGACACCCAGCACGTCGTCGCGGAGTTGGAACGCCTCGCCCAGCGGCAGCCCGTACGCCGAGTAGGTCGCCCGTACGTCGGCCGTCGCGTCGGCCAGCGCGGCGCCGAACAGCATCGGACGCTCGACCGTGTACTTCGCCGACTTGTACCGGGCGACCTTGCTGGCCCGTTCCACCGAGGTGTCGCCGGTGACCTGGGTCAGCACGTCGAGGTATTGCCCGACGGTGACCTCGGTGCGCATCTCGTCGAAGACCGGCCGGGCCCGGGCCAACGACCACAGGTCCAGCCCCGCGGAGTGCAGCAGCTCGTCGGACCAGACCAGGCAGAGGTCGCCGAGCAGGATGGCCGCGGCGTCGCCGAAGCCGTCCGGGTCACCGCCCCAGCCGGCCGCCCGGTGCCGCGCGGCGAACCGCCGGTGCACCGCGGGCTCGCCGCGTCGGGTGTCGGAGCGGTCCATCAGGTCGTCATGGATCAGGGCGCTGGCCTGGACGAACTCCAGCGCGGCCAGGGCGGTGAGCACCTGGTCGCCGTCGAGCCCGCCCGCGCCCCGAAACCCCCAGTACGCGAAGGCCGGGCGTAGTCGCTTGCCGCCGCCGAGCACGAAAGCCTCGATCGCCTCGGCCACCGGGGCCAGGGCGTCATCCACGGCGGCGAGCCGCACCCGTTGGCCGATCAGGAACTCGGTGAGGGCTTTGTCGACCCGCTGCCGTAGGCCGGCACGGTCGACGGGTGAGACGGGGGCAGCGTGGGTCACGCACCGACGCTAGCGGGTCGCCGCGCTCCGCGCCCTACCGCCACGCGTAGTCCCGTCGGTGCGACCGGGGCCGCTGCGCCCCGCCGGTCGCACACCGGCCACCGCCGTGCGGCCCGGTCCGGGGGCCCGCGTCGAGCCGGTGCGGCGGGTGGCCGCGGCGGCCTCGGCGAGGGTCACCAGCGGCACGTCCAGGACGACGGCGAGCCAGCCGAGCCAGAACGCGCCGGGAACACGACGCTGCCGCTCCCACCGGGACACCTCGTGCCGGCTCAGGGTCGGCACCCCGGCGGCGGCGCACAACTCGGCGGCGGTGCGTTGTTGGCTCCAGCCACGGGCCAGCCGGCACCGGGCCAGCAGCGGGCCGAGCTGCGCCGGGCGCGGCGATCGAGGCGGGGTCATGCGTCCTCCTGGCGGGCGTCGGCGCGGTGACGGCCCACCCGCCCGACCGGACGGGACCGGCGTCACCGCGTGGTTGCTGACCCCCGCGCGGGACCCCGGGCGCCGCCCCCGTCGCCCCTCCCACGCCACCCATTCCTACCTCGGGGGTACGACGCCTTCCGCCCGCCGGGACCGGACCGGCAGGCGGTATCGGACCCCGAGGCGGAAAGCGCCTGGGCCGTGGTGGCGTCGCCCGCTAGAGTCGGGTCGTGGCGCTCGGTCTTCCCTCGGTACTCCCCAATCCGCAGCCGGCGATCGGGGAGCTCATTCGTGAGCGCCAGCCGACCTTCTCGTTCGAGTTCTTCCCGCCGAAGACGGAGGCGGGGGAGCGGCTGCTCTGGCAGGCCATCCGCGAATTGGAGTCGCTGCGCCCGTCGTTCGTGTCGATCACCTACGGCGCGGGCGGCTCGACCCGGGACACCACCGTGGCGGTGACCGAGCGCATCGCCACCGAGACCACCCTGCTGCCGATGGCCCACCTGACCGCGGTCAACCACTCGGTCGCCGAGCTGCGGCACGTGGTCGGCCGGCTCGCCGGTGTGGGGGTGCGCAACGTGCTGGCGGTGCGCGGTGACCCGCCCGGCAACCCGGGCGGCGAGTGGGTCCCGCACCCCGAGGGCGTCGACTACGCCGAGGATCTGGTCCGGCTGGTGCGTGACGCCGGTGACTTCAGTGTCGGCGTGGCCGCCTTCCCGTACAAGCACCCCCGCTCGCCGGACGTGGCCAGCGACACCGCGCAGTTCGTCCGCAAGTGTCGGGCCGGCGCCGAGTTCGCGATCACGCAGATGTTCTTCGAGGCCGACGACTACCTGCGGCTGCGTGACCGGGTGGCCGCCGCCGGGTGCGACACCCCGATCCTGGCCGGGGTGATGCCGGTGACCCAGATCGGCACCATCGAGCGGTCCGTGCAGCTGTCCGGTGCGCCGTTCCCGCCGGCGCTGGCGGCCCGCTTCGAACGCGTCGCCGACGACCCGGAGGCCGTCCGCCGCCTCGGCGTCGAGCAGGCCAGCGAGATGTGCCGCCGACTGCTGGACGAGGGTGTGCCGGGAATCCACTTCATCACCCTCAACCGGTCCACCGCGACCCGCGAGGTCTGGCAGAACCTGAAGGCCGGCGCGCGGGTGTGAATGCGGAGCCTGCGCTACCTGATGCCCGGCACGACGGTTGATCAGTGGTGGGCACACAGCTGAACTGGGACCAGTACGCCACGGCCTGGGCGCGGTTGCACGGCGGGTTCGACCCCCGGGTCGCGGCCCCGGTGGTACGCGCCTGGCTGCGGTTCGCCTACCACCTCGGGTACGTGCTGGGGCGGCTACGGGTCAGCCCCACCGCCGTCACCGTGGCCGGGGTGCTGCTCTGTTTCTGCGTACCGTTGCTGGTGACCCGGCCGGGCAACGGGCCCTTCCTGGGCGCGTTGTTCGTGCTGCTCGCCGCCGTGGCCGATAGCGTGGACGGCGCGGTGGCGGTCGCCACCGGCCGCACCACCCGGCTCGGCTACGTCTACGACTCGGTCGCCGACCGGCTCGGTGAGGTGGCCTGGCTGCTGGCGTTCTGGCTGGTCGGCGCGCCGGGCGCGTTGATCGTCGCGGGCGGCGCGTTGTCCTGGCTGCACGAGTACGTGCGGGCCCGGGCGGTCGCCGCCGGGATGCGCGACATCGGTGCGGTCACCGTGGGGGAACGCCCCACCCGGGTCTCGGTCGCGCTGGCGGGCCTGGTGGTCGCCGGGCTGGCCGGGCTGATCGAGCCGGACCTGGCCGCCGGCACCATCACCATGGCGGCCGCGGTGTGGGTGCTGCTTGCCGGTTTCGGCCTCGGGCAACTGCTCTCCACCATCCGCCGCGCCCTGCTCGACGCCGGCTGAGGCACACCCCGGGCCAGCTCGACGCCGGCTGAGGCACCCCGGGTCTACCAGGCGGGGCCGATCTCGTCGGCGACGATCTGCGCGGAGAGGGTGACCATCGGCAGCCCGCCGCCCGGGTGGGTGGAGCCGCCGACCAGCCACAGCCCGTTCGCCGGGCCCCGGTTGGCGGGGCGCAGCAGCCCACCGGCGGTGCCGTAGATCGAGCCACCCGGCGCGCCGGTCGCCGCACCCAGGTCGGCCGGGGTGCGGATCTCGCGGAACAGCAGCCGGTCGCGTACGTCCACGCCGCGCTCCGCCAGCACCTCCAGGATCCGATCGGCGTACGCGTCGGCCAGCCCCGGCCGTCGCCAGTCGACAGCACCCGCCGCGGTGCCGTGGCGGGGTGCGTTGACAAGCACGAACCACGCCTCGTGCCCGGCCGGGCGGACCATCGGGTCGTCGGCCACGGTGACGAACACCGTCGGGTCGACCGCCGGCCGGGCCCGGACGCCGCGCCCGGGGTTTCCGAAGACCGCGTCGAACTCCGCGTCGTAGTCGTCCGGGAAGAAGACGGTGTGGTGGGCCAGCCCGGTGCTGCCGGCGACACCGAGCAGCAGCACGAAACCGGCGAGGCTGCGGTCGGTCAACCCGGCCAGCCGACGCGGGTGCGGCAGCAGGTCACGGTAGACGGTGAGCGCGTCGGTGTTGGCCACCACGACGTCGGCGGGCACCGGGGCGGTGACACCGGCGAGGCGTACCCCGTGCACCCGGCCGCCGGTGGCGTCGATCCCGGTGACAGTGGTGTCGGTCTGCACGACCACGCCGAGGTCCAGGCAGCGGGTCAGCAGCGCGTCGGCGAGCGTGCCCAGCCCACCGCGCAGGTACCAGCCGCCGAAGGCCAACTCGGCGTAGGGGACCGCGACCAACGCCGCCGGCGCCCGGCGCGGGTCGGCGCCGGTGTAGGTGGCGTACCGGTCCAGCAGCATCCGCAGCCGCGGGTCGGACAGGTGCCCCCGGCCCAGCCCGCGCAGGGTGCGGCCCGGGGCGATGGCGGCCAGGTCGCCGAGCCGCCAGGCCAGCGACGCGAGATCGCGGGGGGAGTCGACGGTACGGCGCAGGATGTCCCGCTCGGAGGCCCGCCACACCCGTTCGGCGCGGCGCCACAGCCGTTGCCAGTCGGCCGCCGCCCGGTCACCGAGGGCGGCCCCGATCCGGGTGGTGAACTCCACCGGGTCGGCGCACGAGTCCAGGGTCGGGCCGCCGCCGGGAAAGACGTGCCGGACGATCGGGTCCAGTGCGACCAGGTCCAGGTATTCGTCGAGCTTCGCGCCGGTCGCCTCGAACAGGTCGTGGAAGACCTGGGGCAGGGTGAGCAGGCTCGGCCCGGTGTCGAAGTGGAACGACCCGGCCGGGGTGTCGTGCGCGTACCGGCCGAGCTTGCCACCGACCGCGTCGGCGGCCTCGAAGACGGTCACCTGGTGCCCGGTGGCGGCCAGCCGGGCGGCGGTGGCGAGGCCACCCACCCCGGCGCCGACGACCACGATCCGCGCCATGCCGCGTCCTCCTAGCTGACCGGGCGGCCCCGCCAGGTCAGGCGGCGTCGCTTTCGCAGATGGTACGACCGTAGGGTCAACCAACCGAGGACCACGACCGACACGGGGTGTGCGAGCGCGTCGGGCCACCACCGGCCTCCGGTCGCCCGCGCGGTGAGCACCCGTCCGGCCACCCCCAGCAGGTAGCCGGCCAGCGCCACGGCGGCCACCCGCGGCGCGCCGGCGAGCAGCGCGCTGACCGCGACCAGTGGCGGGGCGGTGTAGAGCAGGAGCAGCAGCGCCACCACGACCGCCGCCGCGCCCGGGTGCCCGAACGACGCCCAGAGCGACTTCGCGTACCCGTCGCGCAGTTGCGGCCAGTCGTCGTACATCCGGCAGGTGGCCAGCCGGGAACCGTCGGCCAGGGCGATCCGGCCGCCGGCCCGCTTGACCGCCCGGGCCAGCTCGACGTCCTCCAGGATCTTGTCGGCGACCGCGGCGTGCCCGCCGGCGGCGGTGTAGCCGGCCCGGTCCACCACCAGGAACTGCCCGCCCGCCGCGGCCAGCGACGGCCGCGGCGAGCGTTCCATCGCGCGCAGCGGCAGGAACGTCAACCAGAGCCACTGCAACAGCGGCTGCACCAGCCGGTCGGCCGCCGTCGCCACCACGATCCGGGGGTACGGCGACAGCAGCGTCACGCGGGCGGCGCGCAACTCGGTGACGGCCGCCGCGACCGCGTGCGGGGCGAGCACCACGTCGGCGTCGACGAAGACCAGCGCGGTGGCGTCCGGGTCGGCTCGGGTGGCCAACTGCCAGCAGGCGTGCGGTTTGCCCAGCCAGCCCGGCGGCGGGGCGACCCCGGTGCGCAGCGTGACCCGGGGGTCGTCGCCGGCCACCGCGCGGACCACCTCGGCGGTGCCGTCGGTGGAGCCGTCGTCGAGGACCACGACGCGCAGCCCGGGCACGCCGCGCTGGGCGAGCAGGGCGCGCAGGCAGGGCGTGACCCGGTTGGCCTCGTCGCGCAGCGGCAGCAGCACGGTGACCCGCTCGTCGACCTCGTCGGGTCGGTCCGTGGGCCGGCGCAGCCACCCGGCGGCGTTGAGCCAGGTGTGCCCGGTCAACGCGGCGACGGCGACCAGCAGGGCGAGCAGGACGATCATCGGGTCGCGTCGACGCCGGAGCGGTGCGGCTGGTGGGCCTCCCGGCGGGTGTCGCGGCCCCGGCGGGCACGCAGCAGGGTCACCGCCAGCGGGACGGCGGTCACCGACATGCCAGCCGCCCCCCAGAGCGCCGACGCGGGCAGGTCGAGGAGGACCGCGTGGGCCAGGATGCTGGAGAAGTACGTCCACAGGTAGAGCGTGACCATCGGGTCGTCGCGCCGGTCGGTGTGCTCGGCGGCCGACCCGGCCAGCGGGCGCAACGCGCTCATCAGCAGCACCGCGAAGAGCAGCCAGCCCAGGTAGTTGCTGACCGGGATGCCGGCCAGGCCCGGCAACGCGGGGGTGGCGTCCCGCCAGACCCAGTAGCCCTCGGCCACCATCTGCGGGTCGAGGAAGAGGTCCCAGGCGGCCAACCCCACAGTGGCCAGCGCGATCCGCCGTACCCACAGCTTGGCCGACCCACCGCGACCGGCCCACGATCCGCCGCCGTTGCCGGTCGGTGCGCCGCCGTTGCCGGTAGCCACGCCGCCGTTGCCGGTAGCCACGCCGCGGTCGCCGGTCGGCACGCCGTTGCGGCTGGCGCGCGGCACGGTGCCGCCGGTCAGCCGGACCGCCGCCAGCCAGGCCGGCCAGGCCATCCAGGTCCAGGCCAGTGGAATGATCAGCGGCACTCCGGCCAGCTTGGGGCCCAGCTCGCCGGAGTAGTCGTAGCTGCCGAACGGCACACCGGTGGCCACCCCGATCGCCTCGATCGCGAACCCGCCGCCGGTGGCCACCGCGACCAGCGCCGCCGCGACCCGCGGGCCCCGGCTGAGCAGCGCGTGGCCCACCGAGAGCAACCACCCGAGCACGACGGTGGCCACGGTGAGCCCGGCCCGGGTGGCGCCGGTGGTGAGCGGGTAGCAGATCTGGGCGAGCACCAGGACGGCGAGCAGCGTCCAGGAGATCCGCCGGGTCATGACTTCGGTGGCTCGAGCGGCAGATCCCGACCGAGGACACCGAACGGCCGCTCGTCACCGGGGAAGTGGAAGTTACGCAGCACGTCGACGAAGCCGAACCGCCGGTACAACCGCCAGGCCCGCGAGGTCTGCTCGTCGGCCTCCGGGGTGGACAGCAGCGTGGTGTCGCCCTCGGCCATGCCGAGCAGCGCGCGCAGTTGGCCGGTGCCCAGGCCGTGCCCCTGCGCCGGTGGCCGGACGTGCAACTCGACCACCTCGAAGCAGTGGGTGAGCCAGCGGGCCCGGGTCGGGGCGTCCAGCGCTCGGTGCACCTGGTCGTGCCACCACTGGCCGGAGGCGCCCAGGTAGCCGTAGCCGAAGCCGGCGAGGTGACCTTCGCTGGTCAGGCTGGCGACCGCCCGGAAACCCGGCCGGCGGACGTGGGTGGCGATGTAGCCGCGCCGGGCCTCCAGCAGGTCGGTGCGGTATCCCATCGCCTCGCCGTAGACGGCCACCACGTCGTCCAGCCGCCGGACCAGATCGTCCGGCGTCCAGCGCACCAACCTCATGCCCGTCCACCCTTCACCGTTTCGGGGCCGCCGTCGGCGGCCCATCCGAGCACCGTCCGGTCGCCGACCACGTCGCGCACCTCGAACCGGGCGAACAGCTCCTCGGCGTACCAGCCCGCGGTGGAGGTTCGCATGATCGCCGCCCGGTGCTCCGGGTGACGGTACGCGAACGCCACCAGGTCTGTCGGGTCGCGCCACACGCTCACCGTGCCCTGCCAACCCAGCGGTGCCTCCCCGACCCCGAACCGGGCCAGCAACCCGGGCGCGTCCCGCAGGGCGGCGGCCACCGGCGGGATCGCCCGCCAGAAGGTGGCCGCCCGGCGGACCCGCAACCGGGCCCGGGTCAGCGCCAGCACTGGGCCGGTGACCCGGCCTCCCGGTGGATCACCGAACGGCCGCTGGCCGGACCACTCGCCCCGGCTGGTCAGCGGACGCAGGTCGACCCGGGCGGAGGCGCGGGCGATGCGGGCCCAGGCACGCCCGACCGGCGAGTCGTCGAAGCCGGCCGCCGCGGCGGGGGAGTCCCAGACGGTCAGCGCCGCCCACCGGGTCAGGTCGGCGTCACCCGGCCCGAAGCCGGTGCCGGTCCCGGTGCCCAGCAGCTTGCCGAACCGGACGCCGGGCAGGGCCCGCAGCCGGCGCGGGTCCACGGCCATCCGGGTCAGCGCCCGGGGCAACGCGCCGCGGGAGATCCGCCAGACGTGCAGGGTGACCAGCTCCGGCGCCGTGCGCACGCCACCGCTCCGCTCGCTCACGCCACCTCGGCCGGGCTGCCGGCGGTGACCCGCAGCAGCTCGGCGTAGGTGGTCGGGAAGACCGCCTGCGGCACGCCACCCGCGGCCCAGATCTCGGGGTACGTCGCCAGCGCCGTGTCCACCAGGGTGCGCAGCGGGTGCGGGTGCCCGAGTGGGGCGACCCCGCCGATCGGCTGCCCGGTGTGCGCCCGGACGAACTCCGGGGTGGCCCGGCGCAGCCGGGTGACCCCGATCGACGCGGCCAGGCCGGCGGTGTCCACCCGGTGCGCGCCGGAGGTGAGCACGAGCAGCGGCGTGTCGTCCGCGTCGAAGACCAACGAGTTGGCGATCTGGCCGACCTCGACGTCGAGCGCCTCGGCGGCGGCCGCCGCGGTGGGCACCGCGTCGGGCAGCAGGCGGATCGTGCTGGGCTCACCGGCGCCGTCGAGCGTGCCGGCGGCGGTGAGCGCGTCCTGCACCGCCCGTACGTTCGGGTGTGACTGCATGTCGCCATTCTTCCCGGTTCGTCGATGACGGGTTCAGCCCGGTTCGCTCGGCTGGCACGGCCGGCGCGTCACACGTTGCATTTTCGTCGGTGGGGAGGTGTACTGTCAGCAGCAGTTAGAACGAGTGTTCGATTGCCTCGAACGCCCGTTCCAACCAGCCGGAGCGCGGCGTTTCGCGGCGCCAGCTCCGGGCGGTGTGGCTCCGCGGGCCGCACCTGGGTTTCCGGGCAGTCGCGAGCCTGGTCCCGACAGGCAGGAGCGTCGCCCGCTGCCCACGACCCCCGGGCAGCGGGCGACGCACCCGCCGGTACGCCGGCCGGGTGTGGTGTGGGGAAGCGTCCACACCCGGCCGGCCACACCCGGTGCGTCTTCCTCCGCACCACCCGACCTCGGCGTCTCGTCGGCGGCACCAATGCGCCGAGGCGACGCCCGGCCACGTGGAGGAGACACCCATGCCGACCAACCCGGCCCAGGCACCGACGGTGCCGGCGCACGTGCTGCCGCACCGCACCCCCGCCCAGCTCCTCACGTTGGCCCGACGCGGGCTGGTCGAGGCCGGCCAGACCCGACCCGACGGCCTGCGCTACGCGGCTGCCCACCTGGCGGCGCTGCGTGCGGCGGCTGCCCTGCTCGCCGCCCGGGCCCGGCCCGCGCCGAGTCGGCGCAACCGGATCACCAGCGTCTGGGTCCTCCTCTGCGCCGTCGCTCCGGAGCTCGACGAGTGGTCCCGGTTCTTCGCCGCCGGGGCCAGCAAACGCGCCGCCGCCGAGGCCGGCATCCCCCGGGTGGTCAGCGCCCGGGAGGCCGACGACCTGCTCCGCGCCGCCGAACAGTTCGTCACGGTGGTGGAGACCGCGCTCGGCGTGTCCCACCAACCGGCCCTGGACGGCCTCGCCGCATGATCCCGCCGTGCCACCGACCGCCCCGCGGGGGGAGCCGGGCGGCCGGTGGCACGGCGTGCCGGTCCTGAATGTGATCCACAGCAGCAGCAATGACGGGGGGTTGGTCCAATGGCGGGCCGCATGGTGGTCGGTTCCGCCGCACTTGCCGATCTGGTGCGCCCGGCGAGCGCACCCGACCAGGTCGGTGGCCACCGGGTGCTGCCGGTGGCACCCGAGCTGACCGGTCTGCTGCCCAACCGGGGCCTGCGCCGGGGGAGCACCATCGCGGTCGCCGCCGGCCAGCCCCAGCGCAGCGGCGGCACCTCGCTGATGCTGGCACTGCTCGCCGAGGCGTCCCGGGCCGGCTCGTGGTGCGCAGTGGTCGGCGTGCCGACGTTCGGTGCGGGGGCGGCCGCCGAGTTGGGCATCGCCCTGGACCGGTTGGCCCTGATTCCGAATCCCGGCCCCGAGTGGGCCACCGTGGTCGCCGCGCTGATCGACGGGGTGGACGTGGTGGTCACCACCGTGCCGGCCACGGTCTCCGCCTCGGTCGCCACCCGGTTGGCCGCCCGGGCTCGGCAGCGCGGCAGCGTGCTCGTCCCGTACGGCCGGTGGGACGGCGCGGACGTGACACTGCAGGTGGTCCGTGGAGTGTGGGAAGGGCTCGGCCAGGGCCGGGGGCGGCTGCGCCGCCGGGAGGTCACCGTCTCGGCGCGCGGGCGCGGGGCAGCCGCCCGACCCAAGGAGATCAAGGTCTGGCTCCCGGGGGACGAGCTGACCCGGGTCATTCCCCGCACGGTGCCGTCGACCGTGGGCCGACCGGCCACGCCGCTCGCCCTGGTCGGTCGGGGGTGACCGGTTCTCCGCCACGCACCCTGCTGCTGTGGTGCCCGGACTGGCCGGTGCTCGCCGCCGAGATCGTCGACGGGGTGCCGGCGACCGGCCCGGTCGCCGTGCTGCACGCCAACCGGGTGGTCGCCTGCTCCGAGCGGGCCCGCGCCGAGGGGGTGCGCCGAGGCCTGCGCAAACGGGAGGCGCAGGGTCGGTGCCCGCAACTCACCGTCGTGGAGTACGACCCGGGCCGCGACGCCCGGGCGTTCGAGCCGGTGGTCGCCGCGGTGGAGGAGTTGGTCGCCGGTGTGGAGGTGGTCCGTCCGGGTGCCTGCGCGGTGGCCGCCCGGGGGCCGGGCCGTTACCTCGGCGGCGAGGAGGCGGCCGCCGAGCGGATCATCGAGCACGTCGCCCAGTCGTGCCTGGTGGAGAGCCAGGTCGGCATCGCCGACGGGGTGTTCGCGGCCGGGTTGGCCGCCCGCGCCGGTCGGGTGGTGGCACCGGGCGGGACACCGGAGTTCCTGGCCGGGTTGCCGGTCGAGGCGCTCGGCCGGTCGGCGTTGGCCGACCTGCTGCGCCGCCTGGGGGTGCGTAGTCTCGGCGACTTCGCCGCGTTGCCCGCCGGCGACGTGTTGGCCCGGTTCGGGTTCGACGGTGCGCTGGCCCACCGGCTCGCGGCCGGTCGCGACCACCGCCCGCTCGCCGTCCGCCAGCCACCGGCCGACCTCACGGTGACCGCCGACTACGACGAGCCGATCGACCGGGTCGACGCGGCGGCGTTCGCGGGCCGCGCGTTGGCCGAGCAGTTGCACGAGGGGCTGGCCGGGCACGGGCTGGCCTGCACCCGGCTCGGCATCGAGGCGGTCACCGAGCACGGTCAGGAGCTGCACCGGGTGTGGCGTCACGATGGCCTGCTCACCGCCGCCGCCATCGCCGACCGGGTGCGCTGGCAGCTCGACGGTTGGCTCTCCGGCAGCAGCGGGCGTACCGGCGCCCGACCGGCCCGGCCGACGGCCGGCATCATCCGGTTGCGGCTGGTCCCGGACGGGGTGATCGCCCAGGCCGGTCTGCAGGCCGGCCTGTGGGGGGAGACCGGCGAGGAGCGGGAACGGGCACACCGGGCGTTGAGCCGCGTGCAGGGCATCCTCGGCCCGGAGGCGGTGGTCACCGCCGTGCTCGGCGGTGGGCGCTCCCCGGCCGACCAGGTGCGACTGGTGCCGTGGGGCGACGAACGCCTACCCGCCCGTCCCGGCCCGGCACCGCTGCCCGGCGAGGCGGTCGCGCGTTTCGGCCCGGCGTCGTTGTCGGGTGATGCGGTTGCGCGTTCTGGTTCGGCGTCGTTGTCGGGTGAGGCGGTTGCGCGTTCCGGTTCGGCGTCGTTGTCGGGTGAGGCGGTTGCGCGTTCCGGCCCGGCGCCGTTGGCCGGTGAGGCGAGCGCCAGCGGCGCTGCCCGGGCCGTCGGTGCCGGTCGGCCTGCTGCTCCCGGCACGGGCGGGGTGCCGCCGTGGCCCGGACGACTCCCGGCGCCGGCGCCGGCGGTGGTGCTGCCCAGCCCACTCGCCGCGACCGTGCACGACGCCGCCGGCGAGCCGGTGGTGATCAGCGCGCGGCTGGCGGTGAGCGCTCCGCCGGCCCGGCTGGTGGTCGGCACCGGCCGGCCGGCGGAGATCGTCGGCTGGGTCGGCCCGTGGCCGGTGGACGAGCGGTGGTGGGCCCCGGCCGAGGCCCGCCGTCGGGCCCGGTTCCAGGTCGGCCTCGCCGACGGCACCGCTCTGCTGCTCGCCGTCGAGGCCGGGCAGTGGCTGGTGGAGGCGATCTATGACTGAGCACACGTCCCCTGGCCGTGATCGACTCGACATCCTGAAAACCGCGGTGTCCCGCCTGTGCGGACCGCCCGATTTTCAGGAGGTCGAGTCGATCACGCTCTGGCCGGGCGAGGTGGCGGCCAGGTGAGCTTCCACAACCCCAAGATGCCCTGGTCGGAGCTGGAGCGGGTGCTCTCCGGGCGGGCCGACGGTGGCTCCGGCGGGCGGTCGCGCGAGGAGCGGCACCTGCACGTGGTGGACCCGCTCGCCGTGGACGCCGACGGGGGCGACTCCCCGGCCTGGAGTCGCCACCGCGAGCGGTACCAGCCACCCGAGCTGACCCGCCCCGACGGTGTGGTGCCCTACGCGGAGCTGCACGCGCACACCAACTTCAGCTTCCTCGACGGCGCCAGCCATCCGGAGGAGCTGGCCGAGGAGGCGGCCCGGCTGGGGCTCACCGCGCTCGCCGTCACCGATCACGACGGTTTCTACGGGGTGGTCCGCTTCGCCGAGGCGGCCCGCACGCTGGGCCTGCCGACCATCTTCGGCGCGGAGCTGTCCCTCGGGCTGCCCGGCCCGCAGAACGGCGAACCCGACCCGCACGGCGCGCACCTGCTGGTGCTCGCGCACGGCCACGAGGGGTACGCCCGGCTGGCCACCACCATCGCCCGCGCCCAGCTCCGCGGCGGGGAGAAGGGCCGCCCGGTCTACGGGGAGCTGGAGGAGGTCGCCGCCGAGCTGCGTGACCACGTGCTGGTGCTGACCGGCTGCCGCAAGGGGCACGTGCCGGGGGCGCTGCTCACCGAAGGGGTGGACGCGGCGGCCCGCGAGTTGGACCGGCTGACCGCGCTCTTCGGCGCGGAGACGGTCGCGGTGGAGCTGACCGACCACGGCCATCCGATCGACGCCGACCGCAACGACGCGCTCGCCGAGCTGGCCGCCGAGGCCGGGCTGCCGACGGTGGCCAGCAACAACGTGCACTACGCCAGCCCCGGCCGGCGTCGGCTGGCCACCACCGTCGCCGCCGTCCGGGCCCGCCGCAGCCTGGACGAGATCGACGGTTGGCTGCCCGCGGCGGCCACCGCCCACCTGCGCAGCGGCGCGGAGATGGCGGCCCGGTTCGCCGCGTACCCGGGTGCGGTGGCGCGGGCCGCCGAGTTCGGTGCCGAGTTGGCGTTCGACCTCCACCTGGTCGCGCCGCAGCTGCCGGCGTACCCGGTGCCGCCGGGGCACACCGAGATGAGCTGGCTGCGCAAGCTGACCGCCGACGGGGCACACGAGCGCTACGGGCCGCCGCAGGCGCACCCGACGGCGTACGCGCAGCTCGACCACGAGCTCAACATGATCGAGGAGCTGGGTTTCCCCGGCTACTTCCTGGTGGTCTACGACATCGTCGCGTTCTGCCGCGAGCAGGACATCTACTGCCAGGGTCGGGGGTCGGCGGCCAACTCGGCGGTCTGCTACGCGTTGCGGATCACCAATGTGGACGCGGTCCGGCACCGGCTGCTCTTCGAGCGGTTCCTCGCCCCGGAACGGGACGGTCCACCGGACATCGACGTGGACATCGAGTCCGACCGTCGGGAGGAGGTGATCCAGCACGTCTACACCCGCTACGGCCGGGAACACGCCGCCCAGGTCGCCAACGTCATCTCCTACCGGCCCCGGTCGGCGGTGCGGGACGTGGCCAAGGCGTTCGGCTTCTCACCCGGGCAGCAGGACGCCTGGAGCAAGCAGATCGACAGGTGGGGCTCGGTCGCCACGGTCGACGTCGAGAACATCCCCGAGCAGGTGGTGGAGTACGCCAACGAGTTGCAGACGTTCCCCCGGCACCTGGGCATCCACTCCGGCGGCATGGTGATCTGCGACCGGCCGGTGATCGAGGTCTGCCCGGTGGAGTGGGGGCGGATGCCCGGGCGCAGCGTGCTCCAGTGGGACAAGGACGACTGCGCCGCGGTCGGCCTGGTCAAGTTCGACCTGCTCGGGCTGGGCATGCTCTCCGCCCTGCACTACGGCTACGACATGATCGGCGAGAGCCTCGACCTGGGCGACATGACGCTGGACGACCCGGAGGTCTACGACATGCTCTGCCGGGCCGACTCGGTGGGGGTGTTCCAGGTGGAGAGCCGCGCCCAGATGGCCACCCTGCCCCGGCTCAAGCCCCGCGAGTTCTACGACCTGGTGGTGGAGGTGGCGCTGATCCGGCCCGGCCCGATCCAGGGTGGTTCGGTGCACCCGTTCATCCGGCGCAAGAACGGCCAGGAGCCGGTGACGTTCGCGCACCCGCTGATGCGCAACGCCCTGGAGAAGACCCTGGGTGTGCCGCTGTTCCAGGAGCAGTTGATGCAGCTCGCCATCGACCTGGCCGGCTTCGACGCGGCCGAGGCCGACCAACTGCGCCGGGCGATGGGCGCCAAACGCTCGGTCGAGCGGATGACCCGCATCGCCGACCGACTCTACGCCGGGATGGCCGAGCGGGGCATCACCGGCGAGCTGGCCGACGACGTCTACCGCAAGCTCACCGCGTTCGCCAGCTACGGCTTCCCGGAGAGCCACGCGATGAGCTTCGCCTACCTGGTGTACGCCAGCTCCTGGCTCAAGCGCTACCACCCGGCGCCGTTCCTGGCGGCGCTGCTCAACGCCCAGCCGATGGGCTTCTACTCCCCGCAGACACTTGTCGACGACGCCCGCCGGCACGGGGTGGAGGTTCGCCGCCCGGACATCAACGCCAGCGGGGCGGTGGCGGTGTTGGAGTCCACCCCGGACACCCGGTGGGGCAGCGGGCCGGGGGAGCCACCGCACGCCTGGGGGCTGGGCGGCCCGGCCGTCCGGCTGGGGCTGTCCGGTGTGCGTACCCTCGGCGCCGACGTGGCCGAGCGGATCGCGGCCGAGCGGGCGGCCGGCGGGGCGTACCGCGACATGTCTGATCTGGCCCGGCGGGTCGGTCTCACCGCGGCGCAGCTGGAGGCGCTGGCCACCGCGGACGCCTTCGCCTGTTTCGGGCTGACCCGGCGGGAGGCGCTCTGGGCCGCCGGCGCGGCGGCCCAGGACCGGCCGGGCCGGCTGCCCGGCACGGTGACCGGCGCGGCGGCGCCCACGCTGCCCGGGATGGAGGCGGTGGACCGGCTGGTCGCCGACGTGTGGGCCACCGGGCTGTCCCCGGAGAGCCATCCGGCCCGGTTCATCCGGGGGCAGCTCGACGTGCTCGGCGCGGTGCCGATCGCCCGGCTGGGTCGGGTGGAGCCCGGCCAACGGATCCGGGTCGGTGGCATCGTCACCCACCGGCAACGCCCGGCGACGGCGGGTGGGGTCACCTTCCTCAACCTGGAGGACGAGACCGGGATGCTCAACATCACCTGCTCGCCGGGGCTGTGGCAGCGCTACCGGCGGGTGGCTCGCACCAGCGCGGCGCTCGTGGTCCGGGGGCGGTTGCAGCGGCACGAGGGGGTGACCAACCTGGTCGCCGACCGGCTGGACGCCATCGAACCGCCGGTCAGCCCCGCCTCCCGTGACTTCCGTTAGGAGAGTGATCCACATTACGGTTTCTCGCGCCGTCGAGCGGGAGACTCGTCCTGAGCGGGCAGAGCGGCCCGTGATCCGTGAGGGGGAATGACAGTGAAGGGCAATCACGCGTACACCGGTGGAATCGCCAACGCCCGGCGGACCCGGCTGGGCACCGGCTGGGTGCCGGCGCACCTCGCCGACCCTCGCGAGTACGAGGTGACAAACGGGCCGGTGGCCAACGAACGCCGGTCCCGGGCCGAGGACGAGGCCGAGGGCACCGACTCCTGACCCACTAGGCTCGACCGGGTGGAGCAGACCCGAGGCCGGTTCGCCGAGCCGCCGCTGACACCCCGTACCGCCGTGATCTGGTCGGTGCTCCGCGCCGAACTGGACCGGCGCGGCGACGCCGAGCTGACCGTGCTGGACGTGGGCGGCGGCACCGGCGGTTTCGCCGTCCCGCTGGCCCGCGCCGGGCACCGCGTCACAGTGGTCGACGCCAGCCCCGACGCCCTCGCGGCGCTCACCCGCCGCGCCGCCGAGGCCGGGGTGGCCGACCGAATCGACGCCGTGCAGGGCGACGGCGACGCCCTCACCGGGCTGGTCGAGCCGGCCGGCGTCGACCTGGTGCTCTGCCACGCCGTGCTGGAGGTGGTCGACGACCCGACGCCGGTGGTGACCGCGTTGGCCACCGCGTTGCGTCCCGGCGGGGCCGCCAGCGTCCTGGTGGCCGGCCGGGCCGCCGCCGTGCTCGGCCGGGCCATAAACGGGCACCTGGACGTCGCGACCGCCCTGGCCGCCGATCCGGCCGGCACCGCCGGGCCGCGTGACACACTGCGCCGGCGCTACGACGCCCCCGGCGCCGCCGCGCTGCTCGGCGCCGCCGGGCTGGTGGTCGAGGAGATCCACGGGGTACGCGTGCTGGCCGACCTGCTGCCGGCCGCGGTCGCCGACGGGCAGCAGGCCGCGGTGGTCGAGTTGGAACGCGTACTGGCCGCCCAACCGCCGTACCGGGACCTGGCCGCCCAGCTGCACCTGTTCGCCCGCCGGCCGGCATGAGCGACTCGCCGACCCCGGCGCCACTGGCGATCCTCGGGCCGGAGCACGGCGGCGGCCGTCTCGCCGAGGTGCTGCCCAGCGCGCTCGCCGTGCTGGGCGTGCCCGGCTCGGCCGACCCACTCGGGCTGGCGCCCGCGCTGCCCGGGGTGCGCCGGATCGCCGTGCTGCTCGTCGACGGGCTCGGCTGGTACCAGTTGCCCACCGCCGCCCCGTACGCGCCGACGCTCGCCGGGCTCGCCGCGACGGTGGGCCGTCCGCTCATCGCCGGTTTCCCGTCCACCACCCCGACCAGCCTGGTGTCGCTGGGCACCGGCGTACCGCCCGGCGCGCACGGGGTGCTCGGCTTCACCGTGCGGGTGCCCGGCAGGGACCGGGTGCTCACCCACACCGACTGGTCCGGGGACCCGTCGCCGCTGAGCTGGCAGCCGGTGACCACCCAACTCGAGCGCGCCCGCGCCGCCGGGGTAACGACGACAGTGGTGAGTCGGCCGGAGTTCGGCGGCAGCGGATTGACAGTGGCCGCCAACCGGGGCGGCGACTTCCGGGGCGCCGCCGGCGGGGACGCGGTGGCCGCCGCCATGCTGGCCGCGCTGGCCGCCGGCTCCGGGCCGACCCTGGTCTCCGGCTACCACGCCGACCTGGACCGGCACGGCCACGTCAGCGGCGTCGACTCGGTGCCCTGGCGGGACGCCGCCACCGAGGTAGACGCGCTTGTCGCCCGACTGGTCGACGGTCTGCCGCCGGACGCGGCCCTGCTGGTGACCGCCGACCACGGTCAGCTCGACATTCCCGCCACGCACCGATTCGACCTGGACACCGATCCCCGACTGCGCGACGGGATCCGGGTGGTCGCCGGCGAGGCCCGGGTGCGCTACCTGCACGTCGCACCGGGCGCACTCGACGACGTGGTGGCCGTCTGGTCGACGGTGCTCGGCGACGCCGCACGGGTACGCACCCGCGACGAGGTGGTGGCCACCGGCTGGTTCGGGCCGGTGCCCGAGGAACACCTCGCCCGGATCGGCGACGTGGTGGTGACCTGCAACGACACCTACGCGGTCATGGCCAGCCGCACCGAGCGGCCGATGGCGTCGAAGCTGGTGGCCTACCACGGCTCGGACACCGCGGCCGAGCTGACCGTGCCACTGCTGGTCGTACGCGGCTGACCGGCGTACGGTCCGGCTCGCCGGCCGCTGGGGATGTCGTACCTCCGGGTTAACCTGCCGGGATGGGCCGCAGTCAATCGTTGCCCCGGGGCGGCGATCCGCGCTTCGGGCCGGATGCCGACGACACCGGCAGCCCGATCCTGCACGTCGACATGGACGCCTTCTTCGCCGCCGTCGAGGTGCGCCGCCGGCCCGAGTTACGCGGCCGGCCGGTCATCGTCGGCGGTGTCGGGCCGCGCGGTGTGGTCAGCTCGGCCAGCTACGAGGCCCGCCGTTACGGCGTCCGCAGCGCGATGCCGACCAGCCAGGCCCGGGCGCGCTGCCCCCACGCGGTCTACCTGCCACCGGAGTTCAGCGCCTACACCGCAGCCTCCCGGGCGGTGATGCAGATCTTCCGGGACGTCACCCCGCTGGTCGAGCCGCTCTCCCTCGACGAGGCGTTCCTCGACGTGAGCGGCGCCCGTCGACTCTTCGGTTCTCCGGCCGCCATCGCCCGGCTGATCCGCCGACGGGTCGCCGACGAGCAGGCGCTGACCTGTTCGGTCGGGGTGGCGCCGAGCAAGTTCGTGGCCAAGCTCGGCTCCACCCGGGCCAAGCCCGACGGTTTGCTGGTGGTGCCCTCGGGGCAGGTGCTCGACTTCCTGCACCCGCTGCCGGTGGACGCGCTCTGGGGGGTGGGGGAGCGCGCCGCCGAGGCGCTGCGCAGGCTCGGCCTGGCCACCGTGGGCGACCTCGCCGAAGCCCCGCTGGGCATGCTCCGCAAGGCGGTCGGCGCGGCGTCGGCGGCCCACCTGCACGAGCTGGCCTGGGGCCGGGACCCGCGCCGGGTCAGCCCCGAGCACGTCGACAAGTCGATCGGCGCCGAGGTGACGTTCGACGTCGACGTGGCCGACCCGTTGGAGATCCGCCGGGCGTTGCTCGCGCTCAGCGCGAAGGTCGGCGTCCGGCTGCGAGGCTCCGGGCAGGTCGGGCGCACCGTCGCGCTCAAGGTGCGGCTGGCCGACTTCCGCACCGTCAGCCGCTCCCGCACCCTCGACGTGCCCACCGACACCGCCCGCGAGATGTTCGACACGGTCTGGGCGCTCTACACCGCACTGGACCCGGGCGAGCGAATCCGGCTCGTCGGCGTCCGGGTGGAGGGGCTCAGCACGGCGCAGGGCGCTCCCCGGCAGCTCACCCTCGGCGCGCCCGAGCGTGGTTGGCGGGAGGCGGAAGCTGCCGCCGACGCCGCCGCTGCCCGATTCGGGCGGTCCGTCATAGGTCCGGCCAGTCTGATGGGCGACCGTGACGCCCAACGAAAGGAAAATCCACCCCACCCGTAGGTCGTCCCGCTTTCCGACGCGCGACCCCCCTCGTAGACTTGCGGGTAAGCAGTCGGATGGCTGCCACGGTCTGTCGGCCCGAGTGGGCCCGACCAACGTGACCGGGGAGGAGTGCCGTGCCGCTCTCGGAGCACGAGCAGCGGCTGTTCGAGCAGATCGAGCGGTCGCTTGCCGAGGACCCCAAATTCGCCTCGGCCGTGCGCGCCAGCGATCCGCGCTTTCACGCGCGGCGTCGCCTGCTCGTCGCCGCCGGCGTCGTCATCGCTGGCTTGGCTCTACTGGTCTATGGCGCGGTGATCAAGACTCCACCGCTGGCGGTGGCGGGCTTTGTCGTCATGCTGGCGTCGGCCGCGTACGCGGTGCAGTCGCACCGGCGGGCGCAGTCACCCGACCTGCACGTGGTGGGCGGGACGACGAGTCGTCGCCGTCCGCGTGGTGGCCGATCCGGTCGCCGGTCGTCGATCCTGGACCGCATGGAGGACAGGTGGCGGCAGCGCCCGGAGGGGCACCGCTGAGCCAGTCCCGCCGCTGAGGCGGGCCGTACGCCGCGACGAGCGGGTCGCCGGGCACAGCCCCGGCGACCTCCGTGGTACCCGCGCGCCCTATCAAGTGATCAACCCGCGTGGCGTTGCTCCTGCGCCGAGCCCGCGTGGCCTTGATCAGGTGATGAAAAGTAGGTCTGACGAGCCTCCCAGAACTACTTTTCATCACCTGATCAAGGAGTCGGCGGGGATCCGGAGGCGGCGGCGCCGCTGCCGGGGGTGGGGCGAGCTGTCGGGCGAGACGGGCTGGCCGGGCTGCCGGCTGGGCGGGCGTTCGGGTGGGGTGGCGGCCGGTGGACCGCCACCCCCGCCGTCAACGGGCGTTGGTCAGCTGAACAGGTCAGCGGGCCGCTCGGTCGGCCAACAGCCGTCGAGGGTTCCAGCGCAGCAACCGGTACCGGGCTCGCCCAGTCAAGGCCGCCATGCGGCCGGACGTGTCCGCCAGGGTGGTACGCCAGCGCAGCAGCACCGACGGTGGCAGTACGGCGGCGACCAGGCGGGTGCGTCGGTCTGCCTGTGCGGCGAGCGCCCCACGGACCGCGCGGAGTGCCGGCAACAGCCGCTCACCGGTCAGCGGGTCCCGTGCGTAGCGGGCCCGCTCCTCCGCCTGGCCGAGCAGCCGCGCCGACCCAGTCGCGGCGCTGTCATCGCCGAGGGTGTCGCGGACCAGCCGGTCCGCGGTCGCCCTGGGCGTCTCGGTCAGGTCGACCGGAACCCGGAAGTCCACCATCGTGTCGAGCAGCTCGGCCCAGGCGGCGTGTGCGTCCGCGCGGGCCCGGTCGGCGTCCACGCCGACCACCACCACACGCGTCCCCGGCTCGACGCCGTCGTCGACGGCCGCTGGGGAGGCCACGGCGGCGCTCGCCGGCTGGCCACCCCGTTTGCGGCGCAGCGCCAGCCGGCGCAGCGCGGGGATGGCGAGCAGTGCCAGCAGGGCCAGCAGACCTGCCGCCCACCAGGGCCAGACCGGCGGCTGCTCGGCCGGCGTGGTGCCGCCCAGGGCCAGCCCGTCGTCGACGTCCCGGTCGGCGTTGTCGGGCCCGGCCGGACCGGCCGACGCCTCGGGGCCCGCCGGGGTGTCCGTGACGCCGGTGCCCGGGGTGGCTGGTTCCGGCGCGTCAGTGTCCGGTGCCCAGGCCGAGCGGGTGGACCCCGGCACCCCGTACGTCGGGGTGGCGTCGAACGGCACCCAGCCGACCCCGTCGAAGAAGACCTCGGTCCAGGCGTGCAGGTTGAGGTTGGTCAACGTGTAGGTTTGACCGTCGCGCTTGCTGCCGTTGGTGAACCCGAACGCCACCCGGGCCGGGATGCCCGCCGAGCGGACCAGCCACGCCATCGCGGCCGCGTACTGCTGGCAGTAGCCGACCTTGTTGGTGAGGAAGTTGACGATGTCCTGCCCGCTGCTGCCGCTCTCGGTGCTGAGCCGGTAGGTGAACCCGTTGTCGGCCGAGAAGTGCTGGTAGATCGCCAACACCCGGTCGTAGTCGGTGCGCTTGCCCTGGGTCAGGCCCTTGACCAGCTCCTCCACCTCGGGCACCGGCCCGGGGGTGGCGGTCATCTGCCGGTTCAGGGGGTGGTCGGCCGGCAGCGGTGGGGTGGCCCGCAGCGTCGCCGGCGTGTACGTCGAGCGGACGTAGTCGAAGGAGTACTTCCGGCCTCGGGAGTTTTCCCGGTTGGAGAAGACGACCTGCTGGTTGGGGTCGTAGAGCCAGTTGCCGCTGAGGTCGTCGGTGCGTACCGGCTCCGCGTACACCGGCATCAGCGACATGCTCAGGCTCTTGGTGACCTCGACGGTCGCCCGGTAGGTGGTCTGCTGCACGCCGGGGCGAGCCCGCTCGGCCGGGTCGGGCAGGTCTCGATTCACCGCTCGGCCGGTGGGGTTACGCGCCTGGAAACCAGTCTGGCGCAGCTCGTCGGCGACCGCGTAGCGCAGGTAGAACGGGTTGGGCTCGGAGGTGGTGACCTTGACCAGGTCGGCCACCTGGGACTGGTTGAGCTGACCGGCGAGCGAGGCGAACAGGTCGATCCGACCCGACGTGCCGCCCGAGCCGTTGCCGTTGCCGGTGCCGTTGCCCGGACCCCGGCTGAGGGAGTCGAGGAGCCCGCCGCTCATGCCGGGCACCGCCAACGGCAGGGCGACCGCCACCGCCACCCCGAGCACCGCGAGCCGACGGCCGGCCGACGCCAACGGTGAGGCCTCCCACACGTCGACGTCGCGGCCGTCGCCGGTGAACCGGCGCCCGAACCTGCGGACCCGGTCGACGTTGTCGGTGACCAGCAGCCAGAGGTAACCGGCGGCGCCCACCACGAACGGCGTCGCGGGGACGCTGTTGACGTAGACGGCGACCGGCACCGAGTAGATGGCGAGCATCGGCAACCCCGCCAGCGCGGGCCGGCGCAGCCCCACTGCCAGGACATCCACGAGTACGGCGACCGCGCCGACACCGAGCACGGCGATGAACAGCAGCGGGTCGGTGTCCGGGACCTCGACCCCGTACGAGCGCATGTCCCGCATGGAGCCGGTGAGCAGGTCGGCGAAGTGCGCGAACGTGCTCGGCGTGGGCAGGATGGCAAACAGCTCCTGGTTGCTGGGGAACAACCAGGTCAGGGCGAGGAGCAGGCCGGCCAGCATGCCCAGCACCTGACCCCACAGTGGTGCCCGGACGAGCCTGGTCAGCGCGGCCGCTCCGGCCACCACGGCGACCGCGATGACGGACTCGACGAGCCATGTCCAGCTCTGGAAGATGGCCGACAGCGGCGCGGCGGCCAGCAGGGTGGCCGTGGCCGCCACCAGGCCGATGTGCCGACTGGCGATCATGAGGGGACCCTTCCGTTCATCGCACGCCGCCGGCGACCGTCTCGGCCAGCGCGGCGCGCAGGGCGAAGCCCTGGGAGCCCCGGCCAGCCTGCGGCCACAGCGCCGGCAGCCGGGCACCGTGGTCGACACCGACGACGCGCCAGCCACTCTGCACCATGGCGAGGACGGCGGCGCCGTGCGCGTGCTCCGCCTCGGCCCGAGCCTTCTCCGGCAGGCTGAGCCAGGTGGAGCTGTTGAGCAGGAACCCGATGCAGGTGGCGCCGTTGCCCCGCAGCCCGGCCAGCAGCTCGGCCTCGGCCGTGCCCACCGTGCCGAACAGCCCGATGATCAACCCGCCGTCGGCGCGCTGGCGGACCCGCTGCACGAGACCTGTCACCTCGGCGCGCTGATCCAGGCGAACCTCCGCGAGGTGGTCGAGCAGCGCCCCGTCACCGCCGGCCTCCGACGCGTCCACATCGACGCCCGAACCGGTGACCAGACGCAACTTGTAGCCGGCCTGCCGGAGGTGGACGGCGACGCTCGCGGCGGCGGAGACGGCCCACTCGAAACTGGCCGTCGGCCCCTCGCCGCGGTGGCCGTACGCCCGGGTGTCCAGAACGACAGTGGCCCGGCTCTCCCACGGCTGCTCCTCGCGGCGCACCATCAGCTCGCCGGTGCGGGCGGTGGACTTCCAGTGCACCCGGCGCAGATCGTCGCCGCGCCGGTACTCCCGGGTCGCCGCGTCATCCTCGCCGTGCACCGCCACCGACCGGGCCCGGCTGTCGCCGCTGCCCGCGTACTCCCCGGGGAGCCGGACCGACGGCAGCGGGGTGACCTGCGGGATGACCGTCAGGTGGTCGGTGCTGGGGAAGGAACGGGTGAGCTCGCAGAGGCCGAACGGGTCGGTTATCCGGACCACCAGCGGGCCCACGTCGTAACGGCCCCGCACGTCGGCCCGCACGGTGTACGCCACGGAACTGGCCTGGTGCGCGCCGAGCCGCTCCAACACCACCCGGGGCCGGCTGCCCAGCGCGTAGGGCAGCCGGTCCTCCAACAGCAGGGTGCCGGTCGGTAGCCGGGAGAGGTTCTGCAGGCGCAGCACCACGCGGGAGTTGGCACCGACCGGAACCCGGTGCGGGTCCAGTGACCGGTTGCAGGCCAGCTTGTAGCGGCTGCGCCCAACGTAGGCGGCGGCCAGCAACGGCAGGATGGCCAGCAGCACAGCCACCCGGAGCAGGTCCTTCTCGCCGAGGATGCCGGCCGAGATCGCCGCGGCGACCGCGGCGGCGAGGAAGGATCGCCCGCGGGTGGTCAGCCCGCGCAGCCCGGCACGCACGTCATGGCCTCCGCGGCTCGTAGGGCGCGCGGCCGTTGCCGGAAGCGGGCCGGGTGTCGTACGGGTTGCGCTGCCGGTCGTGTGGCAGCGGCAGGCGGTGCACCAGCTCGGAGACGATCGCGTCGGTGGTGCGCCGGGCCAGCTGCGCGTCGGCGGTGGGGATGATCCGGTGTGCGAGCACCGGCACCGCCAGGGCCTGCAGGTCGTCGGGGAGCACGTAGTCGCGGCCCTCCAGGGCGGCGACCGCCCGGGCGGTGCGCAGCAGTTGCAGGGTGGCCCGGGGGGAGGCGCCGAGCCGCAGGTCGGGAGCCTCGCGGGTGGCGGTGACCAGGTCGATCGCGTACTGCTTGATCGCGTCCGCCACGTGCACCTGCCGGACGGTGGCGATGAGCTGCCGGACGATGGCCGCGTCGGAGACCGCGCGCAGCTCGTTCAGCGGGTCGGCGGCGCCGTGCCCGTCGAGCATGGCCAGCTCGGCGTTGGAGTCCGGGTAACCCATCGCGATGCGGGCGGTGAACCTGTCGCGCTGCGCCTCGGGCAGCGGGTAGGTCCCCTCCATCTCGATCGGGTTCTGGGTGGCGATCACCATGAACGGGGTCTGCAGTTGGTAGGTCACGCCGTCGACGGTGACCTGCCGCTCCTCCATGCACTCCAGCAGCGCCGACTGGGTCTTCGGCGAGGCCCGGTTGATCTCGTCGCCGACCACCAGGTTGGCGAAGACGGCACCCGGACGGAACTCGAAGTCGTGCGTCTCCTGGTTGTAGACGCTGACACCGGTGACGTCGCTGGGCAGCAGGTCGGGGGTGAACTGGATCCGTCGTACCGTGCAGTCGATGGACCGCGCGAGGGCCTTGGCCAGCTTGGTCTTGCCGACACCCGGGACGTCTTCGATCAGGAGGTGACCCTCGGCGAGCAACACGGCCAGGGCGAGCCGCACGGTGGCGGTCTTACCCTCGATGACCTGCTCGATGTTGGCCACGATGGCCTCGCTGGCGGCGCGGAACTCGTCGTGCGGCAGTAGGCCGCCCACCTCGTCCCAGGTCTGTTGTGTCACGGGCCTCCTCCTCGTCGCCGTCACGGCAGCTCTGTAGAGAGCACCTGGACCCGCCGTTGGGTTCGCGACGTCGAGCCTCGTTTGCCGCAGGATTCTCACTAGCCTCTCAGGCTAACCATGTTTGTCGTTATCGCCGACCCCCGCAGGCGGTCCGTCGGTTACGCCCCGATATTCGCCACGTCGGGGGACGCGGCCCGGCCCACCCCGGGGGCCGGCAGGCCGGACCGGCGGCGGGGTACACTGCGGAACATGGCCGGAGTCTTCCTGCTTCTTACCGGGCCGTGCTGATGCGCTGATCCCAGCGACAGCACGGCGGCCCCTCCTGTGCGAGGGGCATTTTTGTGCCCGGCGCCGGCCCGGCCCGGCGCCGCCGAGACGAAGCGAAGCGAAGCGAGGAGAGACGATGAGTGAGGCAGCCGCACCGGCGGGCGACATTCCCCCGTTCCGGTACACCGCGGCCCTGGCCGACGAGATCGAGATCCGTTGGCAGGACATCTGGGCGCGCGAGGGCACCTTCCACGCACCGAACCCGACCGGCCCGCTGGCCGACCCGACCCACCCCCGCGCCGGCGCGGACAAGCTGTACGTGCTGGACATGTTCCCGTACCCGTCCGGAGCCGGCCTGCACGTCGGCCACCCGCTGGGCTACATCGGCACCGACTGCTACGCGCGCTACCAGCGGATGGCCGGTCGCAACGTGCTGCACGCGATGGGCTTCGACGCGTTCGGCCTGCCCGCCGAGCAGTACGCGGTGCAGACCGGCACCCACCCGCGCACCACCACCGTGGCGAACATCGAGCGGTACAAGGCGCAGCTGCGCCGGCTGGGGCTGGCGCACGACGAGCGTCGGTCGGTGGCCACCATCGACACCGACTTCTACCGCTGGACCCAGTGGATCTTCCTGCAGATCTTCAACTCCTGGTACGACCGCGACGCCGGTAAGGCCCGCCCGATCGCCGAGCTGATCGCCGAGTTCGAGGGCGGCAACCGGCAGACCCCGGACGGCCGCGCGTGGGCCGAGCTGAGCGTCGCCGAGCGCCGCCAGGTCGTCGACGACCACCGCCTGGCGTACGTCTCGCACGCCCCGGTGAACTGGTGCCCGGGGCTGGGCACCGTGCTGGCCAACGAGGAGGTCACCGCCGACGGCCGCTCCGACCGGGGCAACTTCCCCGTCTTCAAGCGCAACCTGAAGCAGTGGAAGATGCGGATCACCGCGTACGGTGACCGGCTGCTGGACGACCTGGACAGCCTGGACTGGCCCGAGCCGATCAAGCTGATGCAGCGCAACTGGATCGGCCGCTCGCAGGGCGCGCACATCGACTTCCCCACCGCGCAGGCGCCGGTGCGGGTGTTCACGACCCGACCGGACACCGTCTTCGGTGCCACCTACATGGTGCTGGCGCCCGAGCACGAGCTGGTCGACGCGCTGGTGCCGGCCGCCTGGCCGGACGGGACGAGGGACGCCTGGACCGGCGGGCACGCCAGCCCCCGGGCGGCCGTCGAGGCGTACCGCAAGACCGCCGCGGCCAAGACCGACGTCGAGCGGCAGTCCGACACCAAGGAGAAGACCGGCGTCTTCATCGGCGCGTACGCCACCAACCCGGTCACCGGTGGGCAGATCCCGATCTTCATCGCCGACTACGTGCTGGCCGGCTACGGCACCGGCGCGATCATGGCGGTGCCGGCGCAGGACGAACGGGACTGGGCGTTCGCCGAGGTCTTCGAGCTGCCCATCGTGCGCACCGTGCAGCCGGCGGAGGGCTTCGACGGCAAGGCGTACACCGGGGACGGCCCGGCCATCAACAGCGCCGCACCCGAGCGCGGCCTGGACCTGAACGGCCTGGGGGTCGCCGACGCCAAGGCGGCGATCATCGCCTGGCTGGAGGCGAACGGGCACGGCACCGGCGCGGTGACCTACCGGCTGCGCGACTGGCTGTTCTCCCGGCAGCGCTACTGGGGCGAGCCGTTCCCGATCGTCTACGACGAGACCGGCGCGGCCATCGCCCTGCCGGAGGAGATGCTGCCGGTCGAGCTGCCGGAGGTGGACGACTTCTCCCCGAAGACGTTCGACGCCGACGACGCCGACAGCAACCCGGAGACCCCGCTGTCGCGGCGGCGCGACTGGGTCGAGGTCGAGCTGGACCTGGGTGACGGGCCGAAGCGCTACACCCGGGAAACCAACGTGATGCCGCAGTGGGCCGGCTCCTGCTGGTACGAGCTGCGCTACCTGGACCCGACCAACGGTGACCGGTTCGTCGACGCGGAAAACGAGCGGTACTGGATGGGTCCGCGCGGCGAGGGCGACTGCGGAGGCACCGACCTGTACGTCGGTGGCGCCGAGCACGCCGTGCTGCACCTGCTGTACGCGCGGTTCTGGCACAAGGTGCTGTTCGACCTGGGGCACGTGTCGTCGTTCGAGCCGTTCCGCAAACTGTTCAACCAGGGCATGATCCAGGCGTACGCGTACACCGACTCGCGCGGCAGCTACGTGCAGGCCGAGGAGGTCATGGAGCGCGACGGCGCCTACTACCTGGGCGACCTGGCGGTCAACCGCGAGTACGGCAAGATGGGCAAGTCACTGAAGAACGTGGTGACCCCCGACGACATGTGCGCCGCCTACGGTGCGGACACCTTCCGGGTGTACGAGATGTCGATGGGTCCGCTGGAGGTGTCCCGCCCCTGGGAGACCCGGGCGGTGGTCGGCTCGTACCGGTTCCTGCAGCGGGTCTGGCGGGCCGTCGTCGACGAGCAGACCGGCGCGCTGCGGATCACCGAGGACCCGGCCGACGAGACGACCCGCCGGCTGCTGCACACGGTGATCGACGGGGTCCGTGGCGACATGGACGGCATCCGGTTCAACACGGCGATCGCCAAGCTGATCCAGCTGACCAACGGGCTGACCGGGCTGGCGGCGACGCCCCGCGAGGTGGCCGAGCCGCTGGTGCTGATGGTGGCGCCGTTCGCCCCGCACCTGGCCGAGGAGCTGTGGCGCAAGCTGGGCCACGACACCTCGCTGACGTACGCGGACTTCCCGACCGCCGACCCGGCGCTGCTGGTGGCCGACACGGTGACCTATCCGGTGCAGGTCAACGGCAAGGTCCGTGGCCGCGTCGAGGTCCCCGCCGACGCCACCGAGGAGACCGTCCGCGCGGCGGCCCTGGAGGCGGTGGCCGCCACCCTGGCCGGCAAGGAGCCCCGCAAGGTCATCGTGGTCAAGGGCCGAATGGTCTCCGTCGTCGCCTGACCCCGCCATGTCACTGTGCGTGACGTCGGTCGGGGCGGACGCCCCCATGAGCGTGATGACTGGGTGGCATCAAGATGCCACCCAGTCATCACGCTCATCCGGCACCTCGCCCCGACGTGCACCGGCCGCAGCCGTCCCGCTCGCCCTGCCCGGTCCGCGGTGGGTGTGCAGCCAGGCCCGGCTCGTCGCGGTGGGCGGGCGGGGCGGGTACGGTCAGACCGGCAGGCGACGGCGCCGGCGCTCGGCGCGCCACCACTGGTGGATGAGCACCACGCTGGCGATCAGGCCGAGGCTGGCGGGTGCCGCGGCGTACCAGTTGATGTGCCCGGGTGAGCTGACCGACGCGCCGATCGCCGCGTAGCCGAAGGCGGTCGGCGCGGAGGCGATCACGCTGCCGGCCAGGAACGGCAGCACCCGGGCGCCGGTCGTGCCGTAGCCGTAGCTGACCAGCCCGAAGCCGGCGATCGGCAGCAGCCGGACGGTGACCACACCGACCACGCTCTGCCGGGCGAACCAGCCGTCGAGGCGGGCCAGGCGGCCACGGACCCGTTCGGCCACGAACTCCCGGCCGAGCAACCGGCCGACCGTGAACCCGATCGCCGCGGCCACCAGTGCGGCACCCAGGGCGTACGCGGCGCCCTCCAGGGGGCCGAAGATCGCGCCCGCGGCGAGCGTGACGAAGGTCCGGGGGACCAGGGCGACAAGCAGCAGCGCGCCGCCGAGGATCGCCGCCACCGGGGCGAGGTCGCCCAGCCGGTCGGCCAGCAGCGGCAGCTGCTTCGGATCCGGTCGGGGCGCCAGGAGCAGCAGCAGCCCGCAGCCGCCGATCAGCAGCACGAGCAGGGCGAACCGGGCGGCCGACGGCTGCCGCAGCAGCCGACGGACGGCACGGATCATGCCCGGGCGGCGGCCACCGCAGAGCGGCGCTCGTTGCGCAGCCGGTCGGGCCAGGTGTCGTCCAGCGGCGGAAGCTGGTGTGCCCCGGTGGCCCAGCGCAGCAGCAGGTCGGCCAGGGCCGGGTTGCGGGCCAGCGCCGGACCGTGCGAGTAGGTGCCGAGCAGCTTGCCGCGCCACGCGCCCTCGGTGGCGCCGTCGTTGCCCACCCCGGCGGTGACCCGGGCCAGCGGGGAGACCTCGGGGCCCAGGTGGGTGCGACCGCCGTGGTTCTCGAAACCGGTGAGCGGGGGCAGGCCCAGCCGGGGGTCGATCTCACCGGACAGCTCGCCCACGGCCCGGCTCTCGCCCCGGTCGGACTGCAGGTCGAGCAGCTCCAGGCCACGGCACTGCACGCCCTTGGCGAAGAACGAGGTGCCGAGCAGTTGGTAGCCGGCGCAGACGCCGAACACCACTGAACCCTGGGCGACCGCCCGGTGCAGACCGCCGTCGGCGATCAGGCGCTGCGCGCCCAGTGCCTGTGGGCCGTCCTCGCCGCCGCCGACCAGGTAGATGTCGGCGGTCGCGGGCAGTCGCTGGTCGGAGCGGACCTCCAGCACCTCGACGGGCATCCCGCGCTGGCGGGCCCGGCGGGCGAGGATCAAGGCGTTGCCCCGGTCGCCGTAGGTGGACAACAGGTCGGGGTAGATCCAGACGATGCGCAGGCTCTCAGATGACACGGTCCAACTCCGCTCGGATGTCCTGGAACGCGGTGTAGTTCGCGATGACCTCCAGCCGCCCGGGCGGGACCGACCGGAGTGCGTCGTCGAACGTGCGGACGTGCTGGAACGGCACGTCGTTGACGTCCAGGCGGACCGCCAGGTCGTATGCCCGGTCACCGGTGATCAACACCTGCCGGCCACGCAGCGGGGCGAAGTCGACGTCGTAGAGCCAGGAGGTGTCGAGGCCGTCGGGGTCGCGCGCGTTGATGGAGAGCAGGGTCGGGGCGTTGTCGGCCATGTCGAACGCCTCCAGCCAACTGGCCGGGTTCTTCGCCAGCAGCAGCCGGATGTTGCGCCCGTCCTTGTCGACCTGCGCGTAGCGGCCGGCCACCGAGGTGACGATGCCGAGGCGGGACACCGCGTCGACCGGGCGGACGCCGAACTCGGCGGCCACCGCCAGCGCGGTCGCCGCGTTGCCGAGGTTGACCTTGCCGGGCAGTTGCAGGGAGACCTTGTGCCAGGCGCCGGTGGGGTCGAGCACCCCCTCGTCCTCGACGACCCAGTGCGGCTCCGGTCGGCGCAGCGGGCAGCCCGTGCACCACCACTGCTCGCCGGAGCGCTGGATGGTGGAGCCGCACTCCGGGCAGACCCAGGAGTCGTCGTGCCAGCGCTGGCCGGCACTGAACCAGGTCACGTGCGGCGGGTTGATGCCGCGGGCGGGGTCACCCGGCGGGGTGGCCGCCCAGACCACCAGCGGGTCGTCGGCGTTGGCCACCACCCGGACGTTGGTGTGCCGGACCAGCGCCGCGCGCCAGAGCTGCGCCATCATGGCGACCTCCTTGGCGCGGTCGAGCTGGTCGCGGGAGAGGTTGAGCAGCGCGACCACGTGCGGCTCGGTCGCCTCCAGCACCTGGGCGAGGTAGTGCTCGTCCACCTCGAGCACCGCGTACGGGGTGCTGCCGGCCTTGGCCAGCGCCGAGGTGTGCCCACTGGGCATGTTGGCGCCGAACGAGTTGGTGGCGACCCGGCCGAGCACGCCGACCGCGGCGGAGGTCAACCGGGTGGTGGTGGTCTTGCCGTTGGTGCCGGAGACGAGCGCGATCGCACGCCCGGCCGACAGGTGGGCCAGCAGGTCCGGGTCGATCTTCAGGCCGATCCACCCGCCGATCACCGAACCGTCGCCACGGCCGGCCGCCCGGGAGAGCGCCGCGGCGGTCCGTGACACGGAGCTGGCCACCTTGGCCCGTAGGGGCATTTTCGCGTCCGTCACGCGAGCGAGGTTACCGGACCGCCCGCCCCACCAGATCGCCGCCGACGGTGAACCGTTCGGCCGTGGTGGCTGCGCGGGCGGCTAAGAGGGCGTCCACCGGACGGAGTCGATCTATGTCGGAAAGCGGACCACGCCGGTGGGCCGCCGGGGCCCTCCACTCCGCTCCACCCCTCTTGACGTGCTGTTTTGCCCTCGGGTTGGACACGCCACGCGGGCGAATCTGGTTGCAGGTGGAGGGAAGTGGAGTAGAGTGGGGACCAATGGTGAGGCCGGGAGGGCTCACCGGCCCGGGGGGTCAGCGGCGCCGCGAACGCCGCTCAGGGGCGAGGGGGTAGGGCCGGTGTTTCTCGGCACCCACACTCCACGCCTGGACGAAAAGGGCCGGTTGATCCTTCCGGCCAAGTTTCGGGATGAGCTGGCGGGGGGTGTCGTGGTCACCAAAGGGCAGGAGCGCTGCCTCTACGTCTTCCCGACCCCTGAGTTCCAGCGGATCGCCGACCAGTTGCGCGCGCAGCCGATGACACACAAGGCGGCCCGGGCCTACAGCCGGGTCTTCTTCGCCAGCGCGCACGACGAGGTTCCGGACAAGCAGGGGCGGGTGACCATTCCGGCCCACCTGCGGGCGTACGCCGCGCTGGAACGCGAGTTGGTGGTGATCGGCGCGAGCACCCGGGTGGAGATCTGGGACAGGGCCGCCTGGGAGACCTACCTCGCCGAGAGCGAAGACGACTTCGCCGACATCTCGGAGGGGGTGCTGCCCGGCGGTCTGTAGGGCGGAACGGCGCCCCGACGTACTGCGAGATCTCCAGCCGCTTTCGAGTTCCTGGCACCCCTTCCCCGGTGCCAGGCGCACGATCCAGTCATCGGGCGACGGTCCGGTGTCCGGCGGGAGCGGATGGGGATCTGGCGGTACGACGGCAGCGCCGTCCGACGACAGGCGCACGAGAAGAACGGACGTTTCAACCAGTGGGGGTCATCATGGGGGAGTTGCGCGGCACGCACGTGCCGGTGCTGCTCGAGCGGTGTCTTGAGCTGCTGGCCCCCGCGCTGAGTCGAGGCGGCCGGACGGTTCATGTCGACGCGACGCTCGGTCTGGCCGGGCATGCCGAGGCGGTGCTCAAGGCGCACCCGGAGACGGTCCTGATCGGGCTCGACCGGGACACCGAGGCCCTCGCTCACGCGCGGGTCCGGTTGGCCCGGTTCGCCGATCGGGTGCACCTGGAGCACGCCGTCTACGACGAGCTGCCCGACGTGTTGGACCGGCTGGGCTATCCGGGCATCGACGGCATCCTGTTCGACCTGGGTGTCTCGTCGCTGCAGTTGGACGCGCCCGACCGCGGGTTCGCGTACGCCCAGGACGCGCCACTGGACATGCGGATGGACCAGACCCGGGGGGTGACCGCCGAAGAGGTGGTCAACACCTATGCGCATCCGGACCTGGCCCGGGTGCTGCGGGTCTACGGCGAGGAGAAGTTCGCCGGCCGGATCGCCTCGGCGATCCTGCGGGAGCGGGAACGCGGCCGGATCACCTCGTCCGCGCGGTTGGCGGAGCTGGTCCGGGAGTCCATTCCGGCACCAGCCCGACGAACGGGCGGGCACCCGGCAAAGAGAACGTTTCAGGCTTTACGGATCGAGGTAAACAGAGAGCTGGCGGCGCTGGAGTCAGCGCTGCCATCCGCACTCGACGCACTGACCGTGGGCGGTCGCATGGTGGTCCTGTCCTACCACTCGTTGGAGGACAGGCTCACCAAGGTGGCGCTCGCGGACCGGGTCCGCAGTAAGGGCCCGGTCGACCTCCCGGTCGAGCTTCCCGGGTCCGGTCCGACGTTCCGGCTGCTCAGCCGGGGCGCCGAACTGCCCACGGAGGCGGAGGTCGCCGCGAACCCGCGGGCCGCCTCGGTGCGGCTGCGGGCCGCGGAAAGGCTCGACCCGAACGTGACAGAGCTTGGGCGGACCGACCGCGAACGGTCTCGCCGACGGGTGAAGGGAATGCACCAACCGGGCACGGGGTCCGCCTGATCCGTGGGGGGTCAGGGGCGCCGGGACGGCAGAGGGACGGACGTTGAGGGGGAGGGACATGAGCATTGACAAGCGCGACCGCCGGGACGTCACCGGCGGCGGGCAGCGCGCACCGCGGTCGGGGGGCCGGACCGCGGCGGAGCGGGCTCCGCGCCTCGGAAACGGTACGCCACGCATCGATCGAGTGAACCAGCAGGGGGAGACTCGCGCCCGGGGGGCGCGCGAGTTCCCCACCCAGGGCACCGCCGCACTGCGGCCGGTCGAGAAGGCCGGCAACGCCACAGGCGCCCGGCCGCCTCGGCTGCGGGTGGCGCCGCCACCGCCGATCTCGGTGCCGCGTGCGCCGTTCGCGGCGCTGATCGTGGTGCTGGTGGTCGGCGGGGTGCTGGGCATCCTGGCGGTCAACACCAAGATCAATGAGAACGCGTTCCGGTTGGAGCGGCTGCAGCAGCAGCAGGCTCGACTGGACCTGGAGAAGCAGCAGCTGGACAAGCAGATCGCCGAGTCCGAGGCACCGGGCAACCTGATCGCCGAGGCGCGGCGGCTGGGCCTGGTGGACGCCGGTGAGCCGGGCTACATCCGGCTGCCGGACGGCAAGACCATCGGCGTGCCGCAGCCGGCGAGCGGCAAGCCGTCGGTGACCAGCCAGGGTGCGGGAGGCTGACCCGTGCCACGACGGTCGGACGAGCCGCGCCGGGACCCCACGGGGACCCGGCGCGGTTCTTCGCGTGACGCCACCCCCACCGACGCCGAGCCGCGCACCGCTGAGCCGGGCATCGGGGGCATCTCCGGGGCCCGCGCGTACACGCCACGGGGCCGCACCGTCCGCGACGAGCGCGGCACGCCGCCGCGCGGTGTGGGCGCCGAACAACGGCGTACCCCGCGCAACACCCGCTCCGGCGACCCGTTCCGGCCGGCGTTGCAGGTGCTCGACGGTGGCCGGGCCGCCGCCCGGGCCGGCCGACGTGACGCCCCCGCCGCCGGACGCGGCGGCGTGGTGCGCACCGTCGCGCCGCGTACCCCGCGTGGTCCGGGTGTCGACGAGCCGCCGCCGCGCCGACGGACCACTCCGCGCGCGCCACGCCGCGCCGACCGCCCGGCGGCCCGGCGGCCGTCGCGCAAGCCACCGCGTCCGCCGAAGCTGGCCGACTCGCGGCTGCGGCTGCGGCTGGGCACCGCGCTGGCCCTGACGTTGTTCGTGACCATCGGAATCCGGCTGATCTTCCTCCAGGCGGTCGACGCCCCGGCATACGCCGGTGGCGGCGTCGCCGACCGCACCATCAAGGTCATACTGCCGGCGCCGCGGGGCGCGATCTACGACAGCACCGGCGCCCCGCTGGCCCGCAGCGTCGAGGCACGGTACGTGTTCGCCGACCCGACCGAGGTGCAGGACCCGGCCGCCGCCGCCAAGGCGCTCTCCCCGCTGCTCAGCATCCCGGCGTCGAAGCTCGTCGAGCTGATGAAGCCGCGCAAGCTGGAGAACGGCAACCTCTCCAAATTCACCTACCTGGCCCGGGGGGTGGAGATCCCGACCGCCAAGCGGGTGCAGGCGCTGGAGCTACGCGGCATCGGGGTGCACCGCGACGAGCGCCGCGAGGTGCCCGGTGGTGACCTGGCGGCGAACCTGATCGGCTTCACCAGTCAGGACATGGTCGGGCTGGAAGGGCTGGAGGCCCGCTACGACGACGTGCTCGCCGGGCAGGACGGCCAGCGGCGGTACGAGGCCGGCCTCGGTGCGCCGATTCCGGGTGGCTACAGCCAGACCACTCCCGCCAAGCCGGGCAGTTCGCTAGCCCTCACCATCGACGGCGACCTGCAGTTCCGGACGCAGCAGATCCTCAGCGAGGGCATGGCCAAGCAGCGCGGTGGCACCGGCGCGGCCGTGATCATGGAAATCCCCTCCGGCGCGGTGCTGGCCCAGGCCAGCGATCCCACCTACAGCGCGGCGAAGCCGGCGGACAGCGACCCGGTCGAGCGGGAGGACGCGGCGACCAGCTTCATCGTCGATCCCGGCTCGATCCACAAGGCGATCACCTACGGCGCGGCCCTCCAGGAGGGGGTGATCACGCCGGACACCACGCTGCCCATCGCCAACAGCATCAAGATGGGCGACACCTGGTTCTCCGACACGCACCCGGCCAACGGCAAACGGATGAGCATCCCGGGGATGCTCGCCTACTCGTCGAACGTCGGCGCCATCACGGTCGCCGACAAACTCGGCCGGGACCGCCTGATCGACTACCAGAAGCGGTTCGGGCTGGGTCGGCCCACCGGCGAGGGAATGCCGGGGGAGGCCACCGGGCGACTGCTGCCGGCCGAGGAGTGGAGCGGGTCGTCGTACGGGTCGGTGCCGATCGGGCACAGCGTCGACGCCACCCCGCTACAGATGACCGCCGCGTACGCCGCCATCGCCAACAACGGCACCTACGTGCAGCCGCACCTGGTCAAGGAGGTGATCGGCCCGGACGGCAAGCGCACCCCCGCGCCGGCGCCGGTGACCCGGTCGGTGCTCAGCCCGCAGAACGCGGCAGCCCTGCGCACCATGCTGGAGGCGGTCACCACGGTCGACCAGGCCACCGGGACCACCGCCGCGGTCCCCGGCTACCGGGTCGCCGGCAAGACCGGCACCGGCTGGCGGTTGGTGGACGGCAAGAAGCAGCGCGGCGAGGTGTCCTCCTTCATCGGCATGGCTCCCGCCGAGAACCCCCGGTACGTGATCGCGGTCTTCGTGTACGCGCCCGACGGTGGGGGCGCGGCGATCGCCAATCCGGCGTTTCGCGACATGATGCAGTTCACCCTGCGTCACTATCGCGTGCCGCCGTCCACCGGTGGTTCGGCACCCAAGTTCGTGGTCTATCCGCGCTGAGCAGCGGCGGCGGGACATCATCGGTGGGTGCCGACGAACCACCGGGGCGGCTGTACGGCCGGAACCGGACGACCGGGTAGGGTCTGACGCCGTGCCTGGCAATCCACGTCCACGTACCGTGACCGGAGTCCGGCTCGGTGACCTCGCCGTCCGGCTCGCCGTCGACCTCCCGGCGGACGCCGCCGCGGTGACCGTCACCGGGGCCACCCACGCCAGCCAGGAGGTCCGCCCCGGCGACCTGTACGCGGCGCTGCCGGGTGCGCGCCGGCACGGCGCGGAGTTCGCCGCCGGCGCCGCCGAGGCCGGCGCGGTGGCCCTGTTGACCGACCCGGCCGGCGCCGAGCTGGCGGCGGCGAGCGGTCTGCCCGCCCTGGTGGTGCCCGACCCCCGCGCGGTGCTCGGCGAGCTGGCCTCGGCGGTCTACGGCGACCCGACCGCCGCGCTCACCGTGATCGGCGTGACCGGCACCGCCGGAAAGACCTCCACCGCGTACCTGGTCGAGTCGGGGCTGCGGGCCGCCGGGCACACCACCGGGCTGATCGGCACCGTGGAGACCCGGCTCGGTGACCTGGTGATCGACAGCGTGCGCACAACCCCCGAGGCGACCGACCTGCACGCCATGCTGGCCACCGCCCGCGAACGCGGGGTCACCGCCGTGGTCATGGAGGTCTCCAGCCACGCGCTGGCCATGGGCCGGGTGGGCGGTGTCCGGTTCGCCGTCGGGGGCTACACCAACTTCGGCTCCGACCACCTGGACTTCCACGCCGACAGCGACGACTACTTCGCCGCGAAGGCCCAGCTCTTCGACGGGCGCTGTGCGGTCGAGGTGCTCAACCACGACGACCCGGCGTTGCTGCCACTGCACAAGCCGACCACGGTCACCTACTCGGCGGCCGGTGACCAGGGCGCGACCTGGTGGGCCGACGGCGTGGGCGGCGAGGGGTACGCCCAGCGGTTCACCGCGCACGGCCCGGACGGCGTGGTCCTGCCCGCCGGGGTGGCGCTGCCCGGCCGGCACAACGTGGCCAACGCGCTGTTGGCCATCGCCGCCCTGGTGGGCGCCGGAGTGGACCCGGCGACCGCGGCGACCGGCGTGGCCGCCTGCGGTGGGGTGCCGGGCCGGTTGGAGCTGGTCGACAGTGTCGGGCCGGTGCGCGGGGTGGTCGACTACGCGCACAAGTCGGACGCGATCGTGGCCGCGCTGGCCGCGCTGCGCGAGCTGAGCGTCGGCCGGTTGATCTGTGTGATCGGCGCCGGCGGCGACCGGGACCGGGGCAAGCGGCCGGTGATGGGTGCCGCCGCCGCGCAGGGAGCCGACGTGGTGCTGGTGACCGACGACAACCCCCGTACCGAGGACCCGGCGGAGATCCGCGCCGAGGTGCTCGCCGGGGCGTACCGGGCCGGCACGGCCGCCCGGATCATCGAAGTGTCCGGCCGGCGCGCGGCGATCGACGAGGCGGTTCGGCTGGCCGAGCCGGGCGACGTGATCGCGCTGCTCGGCAAGGGGCACGAACGAGGCCAAGAGGTGGCGGGCGAGGTGCTTCCGTTCGACGACAACACGGAGCTGGCCGACGCACTGCGGGCCCGCTTCGGGAACCTGGCGGGTCAGCGGTGATCGCGCTGAGCCTGGCCGACGTGGCCGCGGCCGTCGACGGGCGGCTGGTGGGCGCCGACCCGACCGCCACCGTCACCGGTTCGGTGGAGTTCGACTCGCGCAAGGTGGGGCCCGGTTCGCTCTTCGTGGCCTTCCCGGGGGAGAAGGTCGACGGGCACGACTACGCGACGACGGCGGTCCAGGCCGGCGCGGTGGCGGTGCTCGGCAGCCGCGAGGTGCCCGGGGTGCCGATGGTGCTCGTCGACGACGCCCTGACCGCGATGGGCCGGCTGGCTCGCGCCGTGGTGGACCGGCTGCCCGGGTTGACGGTGGTCGGCGTGACCGGCTCGTCGGGCAAGACCACCACGAAGGACCTGATCGGTCAGCTCACCACCCGGCTCGGGGCCACGGTGGCGCCACCCGGGTCGTTCAACAACGAGCTGGGGCACCCGTACACCGCGTTGCGGGCCGGGCCGGGCACCCGTTACCTGGTGATGGAGAAGGGCGCGCGCGGGATCGGGCACGTCCGTTACCTGTGTGAGCTGGTGCCGCCCCGGATCTCCGTGGTGCTCAACGTCGGCACGTCGCACATCGGCGAGTTCGGCTCGCAGGAGGCCATCGCGCAGGCCAAGGGCGAGCTGGTCGAGGCGCTGCCACCGGACGGGCTGGCCGTGCTGAACGCCGACGACCCACGGGTGGACGCGATGGCGAGCCGGACGCGGGCCCGCGTGGTCCGCTACGGCGAGGCGCCGGACGCCGACGTGCGCGCCGAGGACGTCACGCTCGACGAGCGGGGGCGTGCGTCGTACACCCTGGTCACCCCGGAGGGGCGCGCGCCGGTGCGGCTCGGGCTGACCGGGCGGCACCAGGTCGGCAACACCCTCGCCGCGGCGGCGGTGGCCCGGGAGTTGGGCCTGCCGCTGGCCGAGCTGGCGCCGGCCCTCGGCGAGTTGACGTTGATCTCGACCCGCCGGATGGACGTCTTCGACCGCCCCGACGGGGTGACAGTCATCGACGACTCGTACAACGCCAACCCGGCCTCGATGGCGGTGGCGGTGCGGGCGCTGGCCAGCATCGGCCAGGGACGGCGTACCGTCGCGGTGCTTGGTTACATGGCCGAGCTGGGTCCGTTCGAGTACGACGGCCACGCCGAGGTCGGCCGACTCGCGGCCGAGCTGGGTGTCGACCGGCTGCTCGTGGTGGGCGAGCCGGCCGCGCCGATCCACGAAGGCGCGACAGCGGTAGCGAACTGGGGAGGAGAGTCGGTGCTGCTCACCGATCAGGCGGCGGCCGTCGAGGTGCTGCGGGGCGAACTACGACCGGGTGACGTCGTCCTGGTCAAGGGCTCCCGGTACCGGACCTGGGAGGTGGCCGACGCCCTGCGCGCCGACACCGGCGGGGAGCCGACCCGATGAGGGCGGTCATCGTCGCCATCGGGGTGGCCTTCATCGTCTCGCTGTTCTGCACCCCCATCGCGATCAAGGTGTTCACCCGGCTCAAGGCCGGTCAGCCGATCCGGTCCGACGGCCCGGCCATGCACCAGGGCAAGAAGGGCACGCCCACGATGGGTGGCGTGGTCTTCATCCTGGCCACGGTGATCGCGTACGTGGCCGGGCACCTCGCCCTGACCACCCTGCCGGACCAGCAGATCGCCCAGGTGGAGCCGACCATCACCGCGCTGGTGCTGCTGGGGCTGATGGTCTTCTCCGGCGCGGTGGGTTTCCTCGACGACTTCCTCAAGGTGCGCAAGCGCAACAGCGCCGGTCTGAACAAGCGCGGCAAGCTGCTCGGCCAGATCCTGGTCGGTGCGGTCTTCGGGGTGATCGCGCTGTGGTTCCCGAGCACGATGACCAACGGGTCGGGCGTGGCGACCAACACCGAGACGGTGGGCAGCACGACGCTGAGCTTCATCCGGGACATCGACGCCCTGGAGGTCAGCAAGGTCGGCGCGGTGATCATCTTCATCTTCGTGGTGATGGCCGCGACGAACGGCGTGAACCTCACCGACGGTCTGGACGGCCTGGCCACCGGCGCGTCGGTGATGGTGCTCGCCTCGTACGCGCTCATCGCGTTCTGGCAGTACCGGCACTGGTGCGCCGACCCGAACTACACCCAGCCGTACTGCTACGAGGTCCGCGACCCGTTGGAGATCGCGCTGATCGCCGGGGCCGCCGCCGGGGCCTGCGTGGGCTTCCTCTGGTGGAACACGTCGCCGGCGCGGATCTTCATGGGCGACACCGGGGCGTTGGGGCTGGGTGGTCTGATCGCCGGCATGGCGATGTCGACGCGCACCATCCTGCTGCTGCCGATCATCGGTGGGCTCTTCGTGATCATCACGATGTCCGTGGTGATCCAGATCATCTCCTTCAAGACCACAGGTAAACGGGTGTTCCGGATGTCGCCCCTCCAGCACCACTTCGAGCTGGCCGGCTGGAGCGAGGTCAACATCGTGGTGCGCTTCTGGATCATCGCCGGCATCGGGGTGGCCATCGCCCTGGGCCTGTTCTACAGCGAGTTCCTGGCGAACATGACCTGATCCGCACCGCCCACCCCCACCCTCCCAAGATCCGCGCAACGTCCCGACGTTGTGCGGATCTTGGCGGTTCGACACGCCGGGGGTTTCGTTGTGGGCTCGCCCGGCGTGGCTAGCGGAGATGATGTCGGGGTGGGGGAGGAACCAGGCACCGACGACAGGACAGCTGACCGGCCGAGGCGGCCATCGGGCTCGGCGGGCACCATGCCGCCGCGCGGCCCGGACGACCGGCCCGGTCCCAAGCCCGGCCCGGCCTCGCGTGCGCCGAGGCCAGGTGCGACATCGCGTGAGCCGGAGCCCGGCACGGCGTCGCGTGAGCCGGAACCGCCCGTGCCGCTGCGCGGGCTGGACGCGGCCGGCGGGCTCGCCGCGCTGCGTGGCCTGCTGGACCGGCCGCTGGCCTCCTACTACCTGCTGTTGTCCAGCGCCGGCCTGCTGCTGCTGATCGGGCTGACCATGGTCTTCTCGGCGACCAGCGTGAAGGACTTCGCCGAGGACGGCAACGCCTCGGCGTCGGTGACCAAGCAGGCCATCTTCGCGGTGCTGGGCATCGGGGCGTTCTGGGCCTGCCAGCGCCTGCCCGCCAGCACCTACCGGTCGCTGGGCCGGCCGCTGCTGTTCACCTCGATCGCGCTGCTGCTGGTGCTCAACCTGCTGGTGGCCTACGGCCGGCTCACCCGTCAGGATACGGTCGTGTTCGGGCCGGTCGAGGCAACGCTGAACTGGCTGTTCATCGGCGGGATCCAGGTGCAGCCCTCCGAGCTGGCCAAGTTCGCGCTGGTGCTGTGGGGTTCGCATGTCATCGCCCGTAAGGGGGCGGCGCTCGGCTGGTGGCGGGAGTTGGCCACCCCGCTCTTCCCGGTGCTGGGCCTGCTCTTCGTCCTGGTCGGCTACAACGACACGGGCACCATGCTCTGCCTGCTGGCCCTGGTGGTCGGCCTGCTCTGGGCCGCCGGCGTGCGGATGCGGGTCTTCGGCGCCCTGACGGTGGTCGGTCTGCTCGGCGTCGGCCTGCTCGTCGCGGTGGCCTCGCTGGGCGCCGGCTCCGGCGAGCGCGGCGCGGACAACTACCGCCTCGCCCGGCTGGACATGTTCTTCAACCCGCCGGACCCGGAGACCTGCAAACTCAACGACTGCCTCCAGTTCTACCAGGGGCGGCTGGCCATCGAGCACGGTGGCTGGTTCGGTGTCGGGCTGGGCAAGGGCAGCCTGAAGTGGGACTGGCTGCCCGAGGCGCACAACGACTTCATCTTCGCGATCATCGCCGAGGAGTTGGGCGTGATCGGGTGTGTCGTCATCCTCAGCCTGTTCGCGGTCCTCGCGTACACCGGGTTGCGGATCGCCCGCCGGGTCGACGACCCGTTCCGCCGGCTCGCCGCCGCCGCCGTGACCACCTGGCTGGTCAGCCAGGCCGTGATCAACATCGGTGGGGTGGTCGGGCTGCTGCCGATCACCGGCCTGCCGTTGCCGTTCATCTCCGACGGTGGAAGTGCCCTGGTCGTGACGTTGGCCGCGATCGGCATGCTGGCATCCTTCGCCCGTGCCGAACCCGATGCGGCCAGAGCACTGCATGCCCGTCCGCCGGCCCGGTGGGTCCGACTACTCTGGGCCCCGTTGCCGCCGCTTCCCGGCCGGCGCCGCCGACCGGCGACGCCGCCGCCGGCTGGCCGAGGGTCCGTGCCCCGGTCCCGCGAGCGGCGCCACGACGACCAGGCCGCGCCGCGCGGGGTCCGCCAGGACCGCAGCCGCGGGGGTACGGCGAGCGAGAGGAGACGCTGATGGGTCCGCTGCGTTCGGTGGTGCTCGCGGGAGGTGGCACCGGGGGGCACATCTACCCGTTGCTCGCCTTCGCCGACTGCCTGCGCCGACACGACCCGGGCGTCCGGATCACCTGCCTCGGCACACCCAAGGGCATGGAGAACGACCTGATCCCGCCGCAGGGCTACGACCTGCGGCAGATCCCCGCGTACCAGCTGCCCCGGTCGGTCAACATGAACCTGGTCCGTACCCCGGGGCGGATGTGGACCGCGGCGCGCGCCGCGGGCAAGGTGATCGACGAGGTGAAGGCCGACGTGGTCGTCGGCTTCGGTGGGTACGTCTCGGTGCCGGCCTACCTCGCCGCGTGGCGCCGGGAGCTGCCCATGGTGATCCACGAGGTGAACGTGCCGCCGGGTGTGGCCAACCGGCTGGGCATGAAGTTCACCAAGAACATCGCCGTCGGTTTTCCGCACCAGCCGAGCCAGGCCGAGTCGCTGCGCGACGCCACGATCGTCGGGGTGCCGCTGCGCCGCAGCATCGCGGGGTTGGACCGGTACGCGCTGCGCAACGCCGCCCGCGCCCACTTCGGGCTCCGCCCGGACCTGCCGGTGCTCTTCGTCTCCGGCGGCTCGTCGGGCGCCCGCTCGATCAACCTGGCGGTCTCCGGGGCGGCCAAGGAGTTGGCCCGCAACGGCGTGCAGGTGCTGCACGTGATGGGCGCCCGCAACGAGCCGGTGCCGATCCCCACCGACCTGCCGGTGCCGTACGTGACGTTGCCCTACCTGTCCGAGATGGAGCTGGGCTACGCCGCCGCCGACCTGATGCTGGCCCGGGGTGGGGCGATGACCGTCGCCGAGGTGGCCGCCATCGGGCAGCCCACCATCTACGTGCCGTACCCGCACAGCAACCAGGAGCAGCGGCGCAACGCGCTGCCCGTGGTGGAGGCCGGCGGCGGGCTGCTCGTCGACGACGCGGAGCTCACACCGGACTGGTTGGAGCGCACCGTCATCCCCCTCATCCGCGACCCCCAGCGGTTGTACGCGATGGGCGCGGCGGCGGCGGCGTACGGGCGGCGCGACGGCGACGAGGCCCTGCGGTCCTTCGTCATCGAGGCGGTGGCCCGGTGACCGCCCAGTTCACCCCGGCCGGCACGCTCACCGCCGAGGACCTGGGCGCCGTGCACCTGATCGGCGTGGGTGGGGTGGGCATGCTCGGCGTGGCCCGACTGCTGCTCACCCGCGGCATCCGGGTTTCCGGCAGCGACCTGCGGGAGTGGCCCTCGCTGGCGGGCCTGCGGGCGCTCGGCGGCACCATCCACCTGAGCCACGAGACGACGAACCTCGACGGCGTGGACACCGTCGTCTACTCGTCGGCCATTCCGCAGGACCACCTGGAGCTGGTCGAGGCACGTCGGCGCGGTCTGCGGGTGCTGCACCGCTCGGAGGCCCTGGCCGCGGCGATGACCGGCCGCCGGGCGGTGGCGGTCGCCGGCACGCACGGCAAGACCACCACCACCTCGATGGTGACGATGGTGCTCCAGCAGGCCGGTGTGGACCCGTCCTTCGTGATCGGCGGGGAGATCTCCGAGGTCGGCTCGGGTGCCCACCACGGCACCGGCGAGCACTTCGTGGTCGAGGCGGACGAGAGCGACCGCTCGTTCCTCATCTACCGCCCGTACGTCTCGATCATCACCAACGTCGAGGCCGACCACCTCAACACCTACGGCGACTACGCGACGCTTGAGGCGGCGTTCGTGGAGTTCGCCCGCCTCACCGACCCGGACGGGTTCATCATCACCTGCGCCGACGACCCGGGTGGTCGACGGCTGGCCGAGAGCCTGCGCGCCGAGGGGCGGCGGGTGTTCACCTACGGCGAGGCCGCCGACGCCGACCTGCGGTTGACCGACGTCGTCTCCTCCGCACGTGGGGTGCGCTACCTGGCCGCGATCGACGGGCGGTCGCTTGGCGAGTTCCGGCTGCCGGTGCCGGGGCGGCACATGGGGCTGAACAGCGCCGCCGCGGTGCTGACCGCGTACCTGCTGAAGCTGCCCCTGGAGGCGGCGGAGGCCGCGCTGGCGGTCTTCCCCGGCGTGCGACGGCGCTTCGAGCGCAAGGGTCTCGCGGACGGCGTGCTGGTCTACGACGAGTACGCCTACCACCCGACCTCGATGACCCTCGCGATGCAGACGCTGCGCGAGGTCGCCGGGGACGGCCGGCTGATCGTCGTCTTCCAGCCGTACCGGCTGTACCGCACCCGCGACAACCAGGCGGAGATCGCCGATGCGCTGGCCCTCGCCGACGAGGTGGTGCTGCTGGAGGTCTTCGGGCCGGGCGAGTTGCGCCAGCCCGGCGAGGGCTCGGCGGCGCTGATCGCGGCGGTGGCGTTGCCCGCCGACCGCAAGGTCTTCGTGGAGTCCTGGGAGCAGGCACCGATCGAGGTGGCCCGCCGGGCCCGCTCGGGGGACGTGGTGGTCACCATGGGCGCCCCGCCGATCTCGCTGATGGGCGACGAGTTGCTGGCCGCCCTGGGTGACCGTGCGGCCGGTCCCACACCGACCGCGACCGTCGACCCGGTGGCCACGTCCCCGGCGATCGGCGATCCGGTGCCCGGCGGGGCCACGGCCGGCGGCGACGGAGCGGCTCTCGGTGGCACCGCCGCACCCGGCGGCGCGGCGCCCCTGGCCGGATGAGTCCCGGCCCGGCCCGAGGGCGGACCCGCGCCGCCGACGGTGGCGCCCCGCGCCGTGGTCCGGCGCGGCGGTGGCAGCTGGTCCGGGCGGGCCGCGACGCGGTGCCGCCCTCGACCCGTCGGTTCATGGCCCGTGCGCGGCAGCGTCGCATGCGTGCGGCGCTGCCGTGGGCGGTGGCCGCCGGGGTGCTCGCGCTGGCCGGGCTGGTCGCCTGGACGGTGCTCGGCACCGGGCTGTTCGGGGTCCGGGACGTGCGGGTGGAGGGTGCCGACCTGGTCACCCCGGTGCAGGTGCACGACGCGGTCGCCGTGCCGGACGGGGTGCCGCTGGCCCGGGTGGATCTGGCTGCCGCCGCCCGCCGGGTCGGCGCGCTGCCGGCGGTGGAGCGGGCCACGGTCTCCCGGGACTGGCCCGACACGCTCGTGGTGCGGGTGACCGAGCGGACCCCGGTGGCGGCGGTGCCGCAGGGGGAGGCGTTCGCCCTGATCGACCGCAGCGGGGTGGCGTTCCGGACGGTGGACCGACGCCCCGCCGAGCTGCCGCAGGTGACGGTGACCCGCCCGGCCGCCGACGACCCGGGCACCCGGGCCGCGCTGGACGTCCTCACCGCGCTGACTCCGCAGCTGCGCGCCGAGTTGGTGGACGTCCGGGTGGAGGGGCTAGCCCGGATCAGCCTGCGGTTGAAGGGGGACCGGACGGTTGTCTGGGGGGACGCGACGCGGGGCACGGACAAGGCCCGGGTGGCCACCGCCCTGTTGCACGAGGACGCCGCGCGGATCGACGTGAGCGCGCCCGACGTGGTGACCTTTCGCTGACCGGGGAGCGCCGTGGAGGGTGAGCCGTCGCGCTCGGGTCGGCGACACGCCGGCCGGGTCCTTGGCTCATCGCGCGGTGGCGCTTACGTTGCCCCGAAGAGGTTCAGTGGTTGACATAACTGTAAGCCTCTAGTAGAGGGTGAGGGTTCACCCCTGACTCTCGCTGGTGACAGCTGTCGTCGGCCGCTGGTCTGGCCACGCCGTACCCGGTCGGCCGAAGCCAATCTCGAAGGAAAGGACCGGAGATGACACCTCCGCACAACTACCTGGCGGTCATCAAGGTCGTCGGCATCGGGGGAGGCGGCGTCAACGCCGTCAACCGGATGATCGAGGTTGGGCTCAAGGGCGTCGAGTTCATCGCGATCAACACCGATGCCCAGGCGCTGCTGATGAGTGACGCCGACGTCAAGCTCGACGTCGGCCGGGAGTTGACCCGTGGCCTGGGGGCCGGGGCCAACCCCGACGTCGGCAAGAACGCCGCCGAGGACCACCGCGACGAGATCGAGGAGGTGCTCAAGGGCGCCGACATGGTCTTCGTGACCTGCGGTGAGGGCGGCGGCACCGGCACCGGTGGCGCGCCCGTGGTCGCCAACATCGCCCGCAAGCTCGGCGCGCTGACCATCGGCGTGGTGACCCGGCCGTTCTCCTTCGAGGGCAAGCGCCGCCAGGTGCAGGCCGAGACGGGAATAGACGAGCTGCGCAACCAGTGCGACACGCTCATCGTGATCCCGAACGACCGGCTGCTGGCCCTGGGTGACCGCAACATCAGCATGATGGACGCGTTCCGCACGGCGGACCAGGTGCTGCTCTCCGGTGTGCAGGGCATCACCGACCTGATCACCACCCCGGGTCTGATCAACCTGGACTTCGCCGACGTCAAGAGCGTGATGAGCGGCGCCGGCAGCGCGTTGATGGGCATCGGCAGCGCGCGCGGGGAGAACCGCGCGGTCGAGGCGGCCGAGGCGGCCATCTCCAGCCCGCTGCTGGAGCAGAGCATGGACGGCGCGCGGGGTGTGCTGCTCTCCATCGCCGGCGGCTCCGACCTGGGCCTGTTCGAAATCAACGACGCCGCCCAACTGGTCACCGACGCGGCCCACCCGGACGCCAACATCATCTTCGGCGCGGTCATCGACGACGCGCTCGGCGACGAGGTGCGGGTGACGGTCATCGCGGCGGGCTTCGACGGCGGCACTCCGGCGTACAAGGCGGCCGAGCCGACCCGCAAGACCAACACCAACCAGCCGGCGCCGCAGAGCACCCCGGTGCCGGCACCGGTCAGCAACCCGGCACCGGCCCAGTCGCCGCGCCGCGTGCTCTTCGACGACGTGGACGTGCCCGACTTCCTCAAGAACGGGTCCTGAGCACCGCCGATGACCGACAGCTCAGCCACGGTACGACCGGACCGGCACGCCGAACTGGCGGCCGGCCTGGCCCAGATCCGGTCCCGTATCGCCGACGCCTGCGCGCAGGCCGGTCGGGACCGCGCCGAGGTCACGATGATCGCCGTGACGAAGACCTACCCGGCCAGCGACGTGGTGGCGCTGGCCGGGCTCGGGGTGACCGACGTGGGGGAGAACCGCGACCAGGAGGCGGCCGGTAAGGCCGCCGAGGTGGCCGCTGCCGGGGTACGCCCCCGCTGGCATTTCATCGGCCAGTTGCAGCGCAACAAGGCCCGCTCGGTGGTCCGCTACGCCGACGCGGTGCACTCGGTGGACAGCGTTCGGCTGGCCCGGGCGTTGGCGGCCGCGACAGTCGACCGGGAGGTGCCACTGGACGCCATGGTCCAGGTGAGCATCGACGGCGACGCGGCCCGGGGCGGTGCGCTGCCCGGCTCGGCCGATCCGGGCGCCGGGCTGGAGCCGGTGGCCGAGGCGATCGCCGACGCGCCGGGTCTGCGTCTGGTCGGTCTGATGGCGGTGGCTCCGCTGGGGTGGGAGCCGGAACGCGCCTTCGCCCGACTCGCCGAGGTGGCCGTCGCCTTTCGGACGGTCCATCCGGGAGCCACCGGGCTGTCCGCGGGGATGAGCGGGGATTTCGACATCGCGATCCGATACGGCGCGACACATGTACGCGTCGGTAGCGCGTTGCTCGGAATGCGTCCCACGCTGCGGTAGCCTGACCGCGAGACATGCAAATTACATCAGTGTTGTTTCAGGGGAGCGGCGCTCCTGGTCGGGGTCGGGCGCGCGACGCGAATCGCGTGCTGGGGGGATTGCGGTTCCGGTCCGATGGGCATGGTTGTCCACTCGCGACGGGCGACATGGCACGGGGGCGCGTGCCGCACGGCGGACGGAAGGGCGCGGGATGGGTGCACTGCGCAAGGCGGGGGTCTGGCTCGGTCTGGTCGAAGAAGACGACGAGCGGGCCTACGACGACGGTGGTTACGACAAGGGTGGCTACCGCGACTCGCGGTACCGGCAGAGCCGGTACGCCGAGGAGTTCGCCGACGAGGACGAGGACGACACCGAGGAGCCGCCGGCTCCCCGGCCGCGTGCCACTGAGCGGGGTCGACTCTCCGAGCGGACGAGCGGGCGGTTGAGCGAGTCCGAGCGTGGTGACGGCGAGCGCGCGGAGCGGGCCGAGCGGTCCAGCGTGCGGTCGATCACCCGGTCGTCGGCGGGCGAGACCTCCGGCGCCTTGTCGTACCACACCCGCGACAACCTGGCCCTGGCGCCGCAGGTCGCGTCGCGGGAGCGGGCCCTTCCCGAGGAGGAGCAGCGCTACCAGATCACCACGCTGCACCCGACCACCTACCGGGAGGCGCGCACCATCGGTGAGCACTTCCGCGACGGCGTCCCGGTGATCATCAATCTCACCGAAATGGATGAGGCCGACGCCCGCCGTCTGGTTGACTTCGCGGCCGGTCTGGCGTTCGGCCTGCGCGGTACGATCGAGCGCGTGACCAATCGGGTGTTCCTGCTCTCACCGGCTAACGTCCAGGTCACCGCTGAGGACAAGGCCAAGATCGCTGAGGGCGGCTTTTTCAGTTTGAGTTGACCCCCGCCCGACCCGAGGGACGTCGCTGACCGTGTTGTCGATCTTACTGCAAGTGCTGTACCTGATCCTTTATGTCTTCCTGCTTCTTCTTCTGTCCCGGTTCGTGTTGAGCGCCGTCCTGCAGTACGGCCGTCGCTGGCAACCGGGGCGTGGCGCATCGGCAGGATTGGAATCCGTGTGGAGCGTCACTGATCCCCCTCTCAACGCGTTGAGGCGTGTGATCCCTCCGCTGCGAATTGGTACCGTGAGCATCGACCTGGCCTCCCTTGTGCTCCTGGTTATCCTGTTCGTGCTGATGGAGTTCGTGTTAGGGCCGTCGATCACGGCAACTGCCTGATGACCGACGCGCTTTCGCGGCCGCAACTGACCCGAGGAGTTTCGATGCCGCTGACCCCGGCCGACGTCCACAACGTCGCCTTCAAAAAGCCGCCGATCGGCAAGCGGGGGTATGACGAGGAGGAGGTCGACGCCTTCCTGGACGAGGTCGAGCGCGAGCTCGCCCGTCTCATCGAGGAAAACAACGAGCTGCGCGCCCAGGTGGAGCGCGGCGGCCGTGGCGGCGCCCCCGCCGGCCCCGGCGGCGACGCCCGACTGGCGGCGGAGCTCAACGACGTCAAGGCCCAACTGGACCGGGTGCAGCGCGACAAGTCGGCAGCCGAGCAGGCCGCCCGCGCGATGCAGGCCGAGCTGGAGCAGGTCCGCGCGACCGGCGGCCCGGCCGGCGGCGTCACCGGTGACGGTGAGCAGCAGGCCCTGCGCGTGCTGATGATGGCCCAGCGCACCGCCGACGACCACGTGTCCGACGCGCGCCGCGAGGCCGACCAGCTGCTGTCCGAGGCCCGTGGCAAGGCCGAGGAGGTGACCCGCGAGGCGCGCGCGAAGGCCGACGCCCTGGAGCGGGACGCCCGCCAGCGGCACCAGGAGGCCATGGGCGGCCTGGACGCCAAGCGCACGGCCCTGCAGAAGCACATCGAGGAGCTCAAGCAGTTCGAGCGTGAGTACCGCACGCGGCTCAAGGCGTACCTGGAGAGCCAGCTGCGCGACCTCGACGGTCGTGGCCAGGGCCTGGAGGCCGAGATGACCCGCTCCGAGGCAGGCCGGGTCGCCGGCGGCAACGGGCTGGCCGCTGCGGGTCTCGCCGGTTCGTACGGCGGCGGCGGGCGTTCCGGCGCCCTCGAAGCCGGACGCTGAGCGCCGGCCGGCGATCGCTAACCGCACATGGTGACGGTCGCCGGCCCTGTCTGGACGGTACGACGCGGCGGGGGTGAGCCGTGATTGTCGCAAGTCTCCTGCTCATCCTCGTCGCGGTGGTGCTCCTGGTGCTCGGCCTGGCCGGTGGCTCCAGTGTTCTGTTGATCATCTCTATCGCGGCCAGTCTGCTGGCCGCCGTGGCATTGGTGGTGGGCGCCCGCCAGGCAGCCGCCAACCGCGCCACGGCGGATCCCGGCCGGCCCGACCGGCGGCACCCCGACGCACCCCGCACGGCCAGCCAGGCCAGCCCGGGTGTCGCGTACGGGCCGCCGTTGGTCGAGCCGGAGGTGCCGGTCCAGCACGTGCCCACGACGGTGGGGACCGGCGGCACCGGGTGGCGGCAACCACCCGCGCCGCCGGTCGACCACACCGCACCCGCCGACGATGCGCCGAGCCTCGACCCACGGGTCGACGCTGCGTCTCCGTTCGACCCACGGGTCGACGCTGCGTCCCCGTACGACGCGGGGGCGCCGCTCGGGACGTCGGCCGACGACGTGCCCCCCGCGGCCAGGCCGGTCAGCCCGGCGTCGTCGGTGGCGACGTCGACCGACGACGAGTTGGGCCACGGCGCCCCGGCCGCCGACGAGCCGGCCGAGCAGTTGGTCACCCCCGCCGAGGCGGCCCGGGTGGCACGACTGTCCGACGCCGTCCAGGTGGTGGACGGCCACCCCCGCTACCACCTCGACAGCTGCCCACATCTGGTGGGCTGGGTGCCCGAGACGCTGCCGGTCGCCGAGGCCGCCGAGCTCGGCTTCACCCCGTGCGCCTCCTGCGCGCCGGCCACCGCCCTGCTTGCCGACGTCCGGCCGATCTGAAGCGGTGCCGGTGCCCGCACAGGACACGCTCACCGTGGCGGTACGGGTGAAGCCCGCCGCCTCCGCCGACCGGGTGGGCGGCCGCTTCGATGGCCCGCACGGTCCCGCCCTCGTGATCGCGGTACACGATCCGGCCGTCGACGGTCGGGCGACCGAGGCGGCCCGGCGGGCCCTGGCGGCTGCCCTGGGCGTGCGACGGGCCGCGGTCACCCTGCGCGCCGGCGCGGCCAGTCGGGACAAGCTCTTCCTCGTCGATCGGCCCAGCCCCGAGCTTCCCGAGGTGCTGCGCCGACTGCGCGACGGATCCGCCGAGTGAGGAACGTCCAGGCCGGGCAGCCGTGACGCCCGAGTTTGATATCGCGCTGCTGCTGGGTGCGGCGGTGCTGCTGGTGGCCGTCGGCGCGGTGCGCCTCTCCACCCGGCTGGGTGTGCCCAGCCTGCTGGTCTACCTGGCGCTGGGCGTCGCGATCGGCGAGAGCGGGCTGGGCATCCGCTTCGACGACGTCGAGTTGACCCGTACCCTCGGCTTCTGCGCACTGATCGTGATCATCGCGGAGGGTGGCCTGACCGCCCGGTGGACCACGCTGCGCCCGGTGCTCGGGCTGGCGTCCGCCCTCTCCACACTCGGCGTGGTCGTGAGCATCGTGGTGGTTGGCGTCGCCGTGCACCTGTTGCTGGGGCTGGACTGGCGGTTGGCGCTGCTCTACGGCGCGGTGCTCTCGTCCACCGACGCGGCGGCCGTGTTCGCCACCCTGCGCCGGCTGCGGCTGCCACCCCGGCTGGTGGCGACCCTGGAGGCCGAGTCGGGCATGAACGACGCCCCGGTGGTGCTGCTGGTGGTGCTGCTGTCGCACCAGGGCTGGTCGCACCCGTGGTGGTACGAGGTCGGGCTGGTCTGTTACGAGTTGGGCGTCGGCGCGGCGGTGGGGCTGGGTGCGGGCGTCGCCGGCACCTGGGCGCTGCGCCGGGCCGCGCTGCCCTCGGCCGGGCTCTATCCGATCGCCGCGGTGGGCATCACCGTGCTGGCGTACGCCGCGGGGGCGGTGTTGCACGCCTCCGGGTTCCTCGCCGTCTACGTGGCCGGGGTGCTGCTGGGCAACGCCCGGTTGTCCCATCGGCAGGCGATCCTCGGCTTCGCCGACGGGCTGGCGTGGCTCGCCCAGATCGGGTTGTTCGTGCTGCTCGGGCTGCTGGCCTCGCCGGGCCGGCTGGACGCGGCGGTGTTGCCCGCGGTGGTCGCGGGGCTGGCCCTGGTGCTGTTGGCCCGCCCGCTGTCGGTGGCCGTCTCGGCGCTGCCGTTCCGGGTCGACCTCCGCGAACAGGCGTTCCTGTCCTGGGCGGGGCTGCGCGGGGCGGTGCCGATCGTGTTGGCCACCATTCCGCTCTCCGAGCGGGTGCCCGGGGCGGAACGCCTCTTCGACGTGGTCTTCGTGCTGGTGGTGATCTTCACGCTGGTGCAGACCGGGACACTCGGGCCGTTCGCCCGCCGGTTGCGGGTGACCGCGCCGGCCGAGGCCACCGAGATCCACCTGGAGACCGCGCCACTGGAGCGGATGCGGGCGGACCTGCTGCAGTTGGAGGTGCCGCCGGGTTCGCGGTTGGCGGGCGTGCACGTCGACGAGTTGCGGCTTCCGCTGGGCGCGTCGGTCACCCTGGTGCTGCGCGACGGGGTGGGTTTCGTGCCCACGCCGGGCACCCGGCTGAAGACCGGCGACAGTCTGCTGATCGTGGCGACCGCAGGGGTGCGCGACGCCGCCGAACGGCGGCTGCGGGCGGTCAGCCGGCGGGGTCGCCTGGCCCGATGGTTTGGCGAGTACGGGGATGAGGCGGTCGGTTGACCTGCTAGCGTTCCCTTTGCCCTAGTTAGGCAGGGCTAGGGGTAGTTGAGCGGTGCGACGGTGCGGCACGTTGTCGGACGCCTGTACGTTCCGTATTCTTGCCAACCTCCGGAGTACGCGGCCATCGTTGCCGTGTGCCCCTTTTCGTCCAATTTTAGGGGACGCCGTGGTCGGCGCCCCTGACCAGGCGCCGCGGACACGCGGCTCCCCGGCCGAGGGAGCGACCCATGGCGAAGCCAGCCGACACCAGGACCGCCGGGCGCAAGCCGGTGGCGAAGGCCACCCGCAGCACGGCGGAGACCGAGAAGATCCGGGCGGCGCTGGCGGCGCGGCGGGACGAGCTTCGCGCCGAGTACGATCAGACGCTGAGTGAGATCACCGAGCTGCAGCGCGATCGGCTGACCGACTCGGCCGGGGACGACCAGGCCGACACGGGCACCAAGACGCTCGAGCGGGAGCAGGAGATCTCTCTCGCCAACAGCATCCTGGAACGAACCACACAGGTCGAGCGCGCTCTGGAGCGTCTCGACGAGGGTGGTTACGGCTGGTGCGAGCGGTGCGGCAACCCGATCCCGGTCGAGCGCCTCGCCGCCTTCCCGTCGGCCACCCAGTGTGTGACGTGCAAGCAGCTGGAGGAGCGGCGCTGAGGTCCGTTCCCCGGCGGCGATGAGACGGTGAGCGATCACCGCCGAGACACCTCGATGGGGAGCGCATGACCGCAGCACCGTCCGCCGAACCCGGCCGCACCGACCCGGGCGGCGGCACCCGCCGCTCCCGGGCCGTCGCGATTCTCGCCGGAGTCGCCCTGGTGGCCCTGCTGGCCGACCTGGTCACCAAGCACCTCGCGCTGGCCGCGTTGACCGACCGGGAACCGGTCCGGTTGCTCGGCGGGACCGTCTATCTGAGTCTGACCCGCAACAGCGGCGCCGCCTGGAGCATCGGCGCCGACCACACCTGGGTCTTCCCGCTGATCACCATCGGTGTGGTCGGCTGGATCGTCTGGATGGCCCTGCGGCTGCGCTCACTGCCCTGGGCGATCTGCCTCGGCCTGGTGTTGGGCGGCGCGCTGGGCAACCTCGTCGACCGGATCTTCCGGGCCCCCGCGCCCTTCCACGGCCACGTGGTCGACATGATCAGCCTGTTCGACCCGTACGGCCAGGTCTGGCCGGTGTTCAACCTGGCCGACAGCTCGCTGGTCTGCGGTGTGCTGCTGGCCGTGCTGCTGGAGCTGACCGGCCGCCAGCGTGACGGCGGGCGGGCCGGCCGCGACGGCGACCCGGCCGAGACGGACGCCGTGCAGGGCACCGACCAGCGGGAGCGGGCATGACCTCCGCGTTCGCCGCTGGCGGCGACCACCGTTCCCTCCCCGTCCCGGACGGCCTCGACGGCATGCGACTGGACCAGGCGGTGGCCCGTCTGTTCGGGCTCTCCCGCACCGCCGCCGCGGCCCTGGTCGACGCCGGGGACGCACTTGTCGACGGCACCTCCCGAGCCAACTCGCACAAGGTCAAGGCCGGCTCCTGGCTGGAGGTCACGCTGCCCGCCCCGGTCGCACCGCCGACCGTGGTGCCGCAGGCGGTGCCCGGCCTGCGGGTGGTCTACGCCGACGACGACATCGTGGTGGTGGACAAGCCGGTGGGGGTCGCCGCACATCCCAGCCCCGGATGGACCGGCCCGACGGTGATCGGTGCGCTCGCCGCGATCGGGCACCGCATCTCCACAAGTGGCGCGGCCGAGCGGCAGGGCGTGGTGCACCGGCTCGACGTGGGCACCACCGGGATCATGGCGGTGGCCAAGAGCGAGCAGGCGTACACGGCGTTGAAGCGGGCCTTCAAGTACCGCGAGGTGGACAAGGGCTACCACGCGGTGGTGCAGGGTCACCTGGACCCGCTGCGCGGCACCGTCGACGCGCCGATCGACAGGCACCCCACCCACGACTACCGCTGGGCGGTGGTCTCCGGCGGCAAACCGAGCATCACCCACTACGACACCCTGGAGGCGTTCCCGGCGGCCAGCCTGGTCGACGTCCGCCTGGAGACCGGGCGGACCCACCAGATCCGGGTGCACTTCTCCACCATGCGGCACCCGTGCGTGGGTGACCTCACCTACGGTGCCGATCCCACCCTCTCGGCCCGTCTCGGCCTGGCCCGACAGTGGCTGCACGCCCGCGAACTGAGCTTCCTGCACCCCCGAACGGGGGACGAGGTCCGGTTCGTCAGCGACTACCCTGACGACCTGGACCGCGCGCTCCAGATCCTGCGTGACTGAGCGGCGGCCGCCCGACACCGATCCGACGAGGGGATCCCGCCCGTGCGCGCCGGCAACCTGCTGCGGCAGCTGGACCAACGGTTGCTGCCGCCGCTGACCCGGGCCGTGGCCCGGCTGGGCGACCGGTCGGCGCGGTCCGGGGTGCTCACCTGGGCGGCCGCGTTGTCCGCGGCGGCGGTGCTGGGGACCGCGCTCTGGGCCGCCGACGAGACTCCGGTCGGTGACCGGACGGTGGGCGAGGTGACCCGGGTCGGCGTCTCCGACGGCGACTCCGTGCCCGGCTACCTGCGGTCCGCCGCCGCCGACCTGGCCGCGCTGCCCGAGTCGACCCCGGCCGCCGAGGACGGGACCTACGCGCTTGTCACGCTCGTCGCGTACCTGCCGCCGCAGCGCCTGGCGACGGTGCTCGGCGACGTGCCGGTCTCGGCGGTCTTCGGGCGGGTCCCGCTGCCCGGGCGACAGACCGAGATCGTCAAGATTCCCGCGCTGCGGGTGCCGGACGACGTGGTCGCCGGGATGGACCAGGTGGCGGCCCGCAAGGACACCGAAGCCGCCGACTACCGGGCCCGGGCCGCCGCGGTCGACGGCGAGGGTGCGGACGAGCGGGAGTTGCGTGCCCGTTACGCCAGCGGCGCCGAGGTGGCGACCGCCGAGGCGGCCGCGTACCGCACCGGCTGTGCCTGCGTCTACGCGGCGGTGGTCCGCGCGACGCCGGTGGTGTTGCGGGGCATGGCGGCCCGCCCGGACGTGCGGGCGGTCGACCCCGCCCCCGAGGTGTACCGGCTGGACCGCACGGTATTCCTACCGCCCCTGCCCGAGCAGCGTGACGTGGTACGCCCGCCGGCCGACACCGGCCCGAGCGCCGAACCGACTCCGACGCGGCGGACCGAGCCGGCGCCGGACCCGGCGGTGCCCTCGGCGTCGATGGGCGAATCGTCGGAACCCGCACCGGTCGTGACGATTCCGTTACCCGCGCCGTCGTCGGCGGAACCCACCGAGACAGCGCCGTCGAGCGCCACCACCTCGCCGGACACCACAGTCGTCGAGCCGCCGACGCCGACGTCGTCGTGATGTGCGTCGGCTGGTGTGCGTTCTGAGGTGTGGTCCGAATAGGGTTTGCTTCGTAGCCTGTCAGACGGAGATCGATGGCGCTGGGAGGGCGGGCCGTGGAGGGCAGTGAGACCGGCTGGGGCCGGCCGGCCGAACCAGCGCCGCGGTGGCGCGCGTTGTTGGACCGCGCCCGGCTGGGCGGTCGCGGCGCGGAGCAGACCGAGCCGGAGCGGCGGGCCGACGAGGCGCCGCCGGATCCGCTGCCCCGACGCGCGGCCCCGAACGGGTACGCCGGGCGGGCACCCGCCGTCGGGCAGCCGGCCGAGTTGTCGTACGGCGCGGACCCGGCCTACCGGGCCGAGGCGACCTACCGCGTCGACCCCGCGTACCGGGCCGAGCCGGCGTACCGGGCGGATCCCGGCTACGGGGCCGAGCCGGACTACCGAGCCGAGCCGGCGTACCGGTCGGAACCGGCGTACCGGGCCGAGCCCGCGTACCGGGCCGAGCCGGCCTATCGCGCCGAGCCGGCCTATCGCGTCGAGCCGGACTACCGGGCCGAGCCGGGCTACCAAACTGAGCCGGGCTATCGGGCGGAGCCGGGTTACCGGGCCGAGCCGGGCTATCAGGTCGAGCCGGACTACCGGGCTGACCCGGGCTACCGGGCTGAGCCGGGCTACCGGGCTGAGCCGGGCTACCAAACTGAGCCGGACTATCGGGCCGAGCCGGGCTACCGGGCCGAGCCGGATTACCGGGCCGAGCCGGGCTACCGGGCCGAGCCGGGCTACCCGGCGGAGCCGACGTACCGGGCCGAACCCGAGACGCCGCCCGGCACCGCCGACCCGGCCCAGTCCCGCTACGCGCTGCTGGACAACGGCTACCGGCAGGGCGACCCACCGGCCGAGTCGCGGTACGCGCTGCTGGAGACCGGCTACCAGCCGGAGACCGGTTACCCGGTGACCGCGCCACCACCCCCACCGGTCGCGCCCGCACCCGCCGCGCCGATCGTGCCGCCACCCACCCCGGCGGCCGGCTCGGCGATCGCCGAACGCGGCTATCCGGCCCGTGTCGAGTGGCGCCCCCAGGGCGTCGACCCGGAGCAGGAGCGGGCCAACGGGGTGCTCCGCCGAGACCTGGGCACACCCCGGGTGTTCGCCTTCGCCAACCCCAAGGGCGGGGTGCACAAGACCACCGCCACCGTGCTCGCCGCGGCCACCGTCGGCAGCGTGCGGGGGCAGGGCGTACTGGCCTGGGACGACAACGAGCTGCGCGGCACCCTCGGGCTGCGCGCCGGCAGCGCCCGGCACGCCCGGACGATCCGGCACCTGATCAGCGACCTGGCCCAGATCGAGATCCTCGAGGGCTCGACCCTGCTGGGTCGGCTGGACGACTACCTGCGGCACGCCTCCGACGGCTCGTACGACGTGCTGGCCGGCGAGGAGAGCCCGCGCTTCGCCCAACGACTGGACCAGTTCACCGTGCGACGCGTGCTGGAGCTGCTGCGGCGTACCCACGACGTGGTGTGCGTGGACACCGGCAACAACGTGGAGAGCCCCAACTGGCGCACGGTGATGCAGGCCGCGGACCAACTGGTGGTGACCACCGTGCCCCGGGAGGACGCCGCGTTCAGCGCGGACTGGATGCTCGACCTGCTGCACGAGGAGGGCATGGGCGAGCTGGCGGACAACGCGATCACCCTCATCTCCTGCCCGACCCCGGGCCGCTCGCCCTTGCAGGACGACCTGGAGCGGCACTTCGCCACCCGTACCCGTGGCGTGGCCGTGGTGCCGTACGACGCGGCGCTGGAGACTGGTTCGTCGATCGAGTACCACCAACTGCAGCCGGAGACCCGGCAGGCGTGGCTGCACGCGGCGGCGATGATGGTGGAGCCGTTCGCCCGGTGAGTGGGTCTGCCGCCACCGGCACCCCGGCCCCGCACCGGGCCTGAGAGGATCATCGGGTGAGCCCGGACAACCCCGACCGCGAGCGGCCCGTCGACGAGCCCGACCAATCCACGCCGCCCCGAGCGCCGGGCGCGACACCGTCACCCGGCGAGCAGCCGCCCGCCACCGACCAGGCTTCGGTTGGCGACCACGCCTTGGTTGGCGAGCAGCCGCCGGTCGCTGAGCCGCTGTCGGTCGCCGACCAGCCGCTGGGCGCCGAGCAGCCGCCGGGCGCCGAGCAGCCGCCGATCGGCGAGCAGGCCGGGCTCGGCGTGGGTGACGCTGCTTCTTCGGCGGCGTACCAGAGCTCTCTGGAGCTGAGCTTCGACGAGCCGCGCCGTCCGCTGCGCACCGTGGCGACGGTGCTGGGCGCCGTGCTCGCGCTGGCTGTGCTGGGTGTGCCGTTCGGGCTGCTCTGGGCCGTGCTCGCGCCGGACACCCCGGTGCTCAAGACCGCCGAGGGGGCGATCTACGCCGACCCGCAGCCGGAGCAGCCGATCGCCGCGGACGGGTGGTTCAGCCTGCTCGGGCTCGGCTTCGGGCTGCTGGTGGCGGTTGCCCTGTGGTTCGTGCTGCGGCGGCGGCGTGGCCCGGTCGGGCTGCTCGCCGCGGTGCTCGGCGCGTTGGTCGCCGCACCGGTGGCCTGGCAGGTGGGTCGACGGGTCGGCCTGGCGACCTTCGACCGGCTGTTGGCCACCGCCCCGGCCGGGCAGGCCTTCACCAAACCCGCCGACCTGCGCGCCGGTGGGGTCGACTGGCTGCTCGACGTGCTGCCGGTGCCGCACGGCAACCTGCTGCTGCCGGCGTTCGGTGCCGCGGTCATGTACACCCTGCTGGCCGGCTGGTCGCGGTGGCCGGGGCTGCGCCCGGAGCCCGACCCGGCGGGGCTCAGTTGGGTGTCGGCGGGGACGCCAACTCCGCAAGCGGCACCGGCACCGCCCGCACCTGACGAAGCAGAGCCGCCTCGCGGTTGAGCAGCCGCAGCTCGGCGCGGAGCCGGGCGGCGGTGTCGTCGATCGCCAGCAGGCGCTGCCGGTCGTCGACGGTGAGCGCCGCGGTCGCCGCCACCAGGTGGGACAGCACCGTGGGGTCCTCCGGCAGTTGCTCGGAGATCTCCTCCGGGTCGGAGCGGATCAGGCCGAGGTACTGCCGGAAGACCGCGATCACCCGGGCGGCCAGCAGCTCGGCCACCTCGTCCGGCCCGGCCGGCTCGGGCAGCCACTCCACGTCGGCGGTCAGGTAGGGCGCGGCGCTGTCGTCGACCTCGGCGATCCGGAAGCGACGCCGGCCGACCGTGACGATGTCGAAGCCCCCGTCGGCCAACTCGGTGACCTGGCGCAGCTCGGCGGTGCAGCCCACCTCGTGCAGGGTGACCTCGCCGCCGCTCGGCGTCGCGCGGGCGCCGGGACCGGCGGGCGCGACCTCCCAACCGGACTGGATGGCCACCACGCCGAACTCACGCGGAGCGCCCTCGGGCAGGTCGACGAGGTGGCGGACAAGCGCCCGGTAGCGCTCCTCGAAGATGTGCAGCGGCAGCACCAACCCGGGAAAGAGCACTGTTGCGAGCGGGAACACCGGCAGCCGTGCGGTCACATCGTCGAGCCTAACCAATCTCGCCTCCGCAGGCGTGGCCCGGCTCACCGTCCCGGCGGACGGGCGGCTCGGGTGCACTCCGCGCCGGCCGCCTAGACTCGCAAGGGTGCTGAATCGGATCGACCTGCGCAACGGTCTCGGTGACCCGCGCCGCCTGCTGCCCCGTGCCCAGCTCGACGTGTCGGTTGCCGTCGAGCGGATCCGCCCTCTGGTGGAGGCGGTCCGCGAGCATGGATACCCGGCGATCCGGGAGGCCAGCGAGCGGTTCGACGGCATCTCCCCGGAGGTGCTGCGGGTGCCGGTCGAGGCGATCGCCGAGGCCGAGGGCGTGCTCGACCCGGCCGTCCGCGCCGCCCTGCTGGAGTCGATCAGCCGAGCTCGCAAGGTGCACGACGAGCAGCGGCGCCCCGACCACACCACCCAGGTGGTGCCCGGTGGCACGGTCACCGAGCGGTGGGTGCCGGTCGACCGGGTCGGCCTCTACGTGCCGGGTGGCCTGGCGATGTACCCGTCGACGGTGGTGATGAACGTCGTGCCCGCCCAGGCGGCCGGAGTGCGGTCGCTGGTGGTGGCCAGCCCGCCGCAGAAGGACAACGGCGGCCTGCCCGACCCCCGGGTGCTCGCCGCGTGCGCGCTGCTCGGCGTCGACGAGGTGTACGCCGTGGGCGGGGCCCAGGCGGTGGCGATGCTGGCGTACGGCGCGGCGGTCGACCCGACGGGTGCGCAGCGGTGCGACCCGGTCGACCTGATCACCGGCCCCGGCAACATCTGGGTGACCGCCGCCAAGCGGCTGCTGCGCGGGGTGGTGGGCATCGACGCCGAGGCCGGGCCGACCGAGATCGCGATCCTGGCCGACGACACGGCCGATCCGGCGCACGTCGCCGCCGACCTGATCAGTCAGGCCGAGCACGACCCGCTCGCCGCGAGCGTGCTGGTCACCCCGTCGCTGACGCTCGTCGAGGCGGTCGAGCGGGAGTTGGCCCGGCAGGTGCCGGCGACCAAACACACCGAGCGGGTCACCACGGCGCTGACCGGCGAGCAGAGCGGCGTGGTCCTCGTCGACGACCTGGAGGCGGGGCTGCGGGTGGTCGACGCGTACGCGGCCGAGCACCTGGAGATCCAGACGGTGGACGCCCGCGAGTGGGCGATGCGGGTCCGCAACGCGGGGGCGATCTTCGTGGGCGCCTGGTCGCCGGTGTCGCTCGGCGACTACTGCGCCGGGTCCAACCACGTGCTGCCCACCGGCGGCTGCGCGCGGCACTCCTCCGGGTTGTCGGTGCAGTCCTTCCTGCGCGGCGTGCACCTCATCGAATACACCGAGGACGCGCTGCGCGACGTCGCCCCGCACGTGGTCACCCTCGCCGGGGTGGAAGATCTGCCCGCGCACGGCCAGGCGGTCCAGGCCCGCTTCCCGGGAGGGTCGGCGTGAGCGAGCGCACCAGCCTGGAGGACCTGCCGATCCGCGACGACCTGCGGGGGCTGTCGCCGTACGGCGCGCCGCAGCTGGACGTGCCGGTGCGGCTCAACACCAACGAGAACTCCCACCCGGTGCCGGAGCCGGTGGTCGATGCCATCGGCAAGGCCCTCGCGGCCGAGCTGCGTGAGCTCAACCGCTACCCGGACCGGGACGCGGTGGCGCTCCGCGCCGACCTGGCCGCATATCTCGGGCACGGGCTCACCGTCGAGCAGGTGTGGGCGGCCAACGGCTCCAACGAGATCCAGCAGCAACTGCTCCAGGCGTTCGGTGGGCCGGGGCGCAGTGCGCTCGGTTTCGTTCCGGCGTACTCGATGCACCCGCTGCTGGCCCTCGGCACCGGCACCCGGTGGGTGCCCGCGCGGCGCGGCGTCGACTTCGGTCTGACCGTCGAGGAGGCGGTCGCCCAGGTCCGGGAGCACCGACCCGACGTGGTCTTCCTCTGCTCGCCGAACAACCCCACCGGCACCGCCCTGGACCCGGCGGTGATCGCCGCGGTGCTGGACGTCGCGCCCGGGATGGTGGTCGTCGACGAGGCGTACGCCGAGTTCGCCCGACCGGGGACGGTCAGCGCCCTCGCGGTGTTGCCCGGCCACCCGCGGTTGGTGGTCACCCGGACGATGAGCAAGGCGTTCGGCTTCGCCGGCGGGCGGCTGGGTTATTTGGCCGCCGACCCGGCGGTGGTGCAGGCGGTGCAACTCGTCCGACTGCCGTATCATCTCTCCGCGCTGACCCAGGCCGCCGCCCGCGCGGCGGTGGCCCACCGCGACACCCTCCTCGGTACGGTGAGCGCGATCATGGTGCAGCGGGACCGGATCGTGGCGACGCTGCGCGAGCGCGGGTTGCGGGTCGCCGACAGCGACGCCAACTTCGTGCTCTTCGAGGTGGGCGGCGACCAGACCACCGTCTGGCGCGCCCTGCTGGCGCAGGGGGTGCTGGTCCGCGATGTCGGCCTGCCGGGCTGGCTGCGGGTGACCGCCGGCACCGCCGCCGAGACCGACGCCTTCCTTTCTGCAATGGAGATTTCGCGATGAGTCGGACCGCCCGGGTGGAGCGGATCACCAAGGAGACCAAGGTTCTCGTCGAGATCGACCTCGACGGGAACGGCACCGCCGAGATCAGCACCGGCGTCGGCTTCTACGACCACATGCTGCACCAGATCGCCCGGCACGGTGGCTTCGACCTGACCGTACGCACCGTGGGTGACCTGGAGATCGACGCGCACCACACGATCGAGGACACCGCCCTCGCCCTGGGCGCCGCGTTCGACCAGGCGCTGGGCGACAAGGCCGGCATCCGGCGGTACGGTTCGGCGACCGTGCCGATGGACGAGGTGCTGGTCCGGGCCGCGGTGGATCTGTCCGGTCGGCCGTACGTGGTGCACGACGAGCCGGCGCTGGCCCCGTACATCGGTCCGGTGTACGCGACGAGCATGACCCGCCACATCTGGGAGTCCTTCGGTCAGGCGGCCCGGGTCACGTTGCACGTCGACGTGCTGCGGGCGGCCCGGCCGGGCGGTCACCCGGACGCGCACCACGTGGTGGAGGCCCAGTTCAAGGCGGTCTCCCGGGCGTTGCGCGAGGCCACCGCGATCGATCCCCGTGCGGCGGGCGCGATCCCCAGCACGAAGGGCGCGCTCTGATGAGCGCAGCGCAGCGGAGCCCCGCAGTCGCGAATGGAAGGTGGCTCTGATGAGCGCGAGGAGCGCAGCGCAGCGGAGCCCCGCAGTCGCGAATGGAAGGTGGCTCTGATGGGCGGCGTGCTGCCGACGTTGCTGCTGATCCTGGCCGGGGTGCTGGTCGGTGGCGCGTGGTCGCTGTACCGCCAGGGCGCGGCGAAGGGCGCGGTTTTCGTCACCGCGTTGCTCGCGGTGCTCGCCACTGTCGGTGGGGTGCTGTGGCTGTTGCCGGGCGGCGACGCGTGAGCGCCGTGGTGGTGCTCGACTACGGTTCGGGCAACCTGCGCTCGGCGGAGCGGGCGTTGGTCGCCGCCGGTGCCGATGTGCGGGTGACCGACGACCTGGCCGCCGCGGCGGACGCCGATGGTCTGGTGGTGCCGGGGGTGGGCGCGTACGCCGCGTGCATGGCCGGGATCGAGGCGCTCGGCGCCGGCCCGGTGATCGCCGAGCGGGTGGCCGCCGGTCGGCCGGTGCTCGGCATCTGTGTGGGCATGCAGGTGCTCTTCGAGCATGGTGACGAGCACGGTGTGGTGACCAAGGGGCTCGGGTTGCTGCCCGGCGGGGTGACCCGGCTGGCCGCCACCCGGTTGCCGCACATGGGCTGGAACACGGTCCGGGCGCCTGCGGAGTCGGTGCTCTTCGCGGGGCTGTCGGAGCGGAGTCGGTTCTACTTCGTGCACTCGTACGCGATGGGCGACCCGGCGGCGCTTGCCGCTGCCGGTGCCGTGGTGACCACCGCCCGGCACGACACGGATTTCGTGGCCGCGGTGGAGCGGGGTCCGCTGTCGGCGGCGCAGTTCCATCCGGAGAAGTCCGCCGACACCGGTGCCGCGCTGTTGCGCAACTGGCTCGCCACGCTGCCCAGCGGTGGCTGAGCGTCGTCGCCCGACGCCCGGTCCGCGGGTGTCGCGGTGAGCCGGGAGCGGGCCCGCCGGCGGGCGGAGCGGGAGGCGCAGCAGGCTCGGGAGCGGGCGGTGCGGCAGCGTCAGGTGGCGCGCCGGCAGCGCCGTCGCGCGGTGGTCCGCCGGTTGACGCCGCGGTTGCGGCGGGGCCGTTCCGGGCGGCTGGCGCGGCACACCCGGGGTGAGCGGGCCGCTATCGTGCTGCTCACCGGTGCGGCGTTGATTCTGATCTGGACGTTCGTCGACAACCTGGCGTTGCGTATCGCGCTGATCGTGCTCTTGCTGCTCGTACTTCCGGCGATCGTCGTGATCGCCCTGGACCGTCGTACCTGATCGAGGAGAAGACGTTGAGCCTCACCCTGTTACCCGCCGTGGATGTCGCCGACGGCCGGGCCGTCCGGCTCGTGCAGGGCGCCCTCGGAAGCGAGAGCAACTACGGCGAGCCGCTGGACGCGGCGCTGGCCTGGCAGCAGGACGGCGCCGAGTGGATCCACCTGGTCGACCTGGACGCGGCGTTCGGTCGGGGCACCAACGCGCACCTGCTCGCGGAGGTGGTGCGGCAGTTGGACGTGAAGGTGGAGCTGTCCGGTGGCATCCGGGACGACGAGTCGCTGCGAGCGGCGCTGGGCACCGGGGCGGCCCGGGTGAACATCGGCACCGCCGCCCTGGAGGACCCGGTCTGGTGTGACCGGGTGGTCGCGGAGTACGGCGACCGGGTGGCCATCGGGCTGGACGTGCGTGGGCACACGCTTTCCGCGCGGGGCTGGACCCGCGACGGCGGCGACCTGTACGAGGTGCTGGAGCGGCTGGACAAGGCGGGCGCGAGCCGGTACGTGGTCACCGACATCACCAAGGACGGCACGATGCGTGGTCCGAACCTGGACCTGCTGCGCGAGGTGTGCGCCCGCACCGACCGGCCGGTGATCGCCTCCGGCGGCGTGTCCACGCTTGACGACCTGCGGGCGTTGGCGACCCTGGAGTCGGTCGGGGTGGAGGGCGTGATCGCCGGCAAGGCGCTCTACGCGGGGGCCTTCACGGTGGCCGAGGCGCTGCGGACCCTGGCCGAGGTGTGACGGTCACCCGGCTCGGCTCGGGTGGCCCGTGGGAGCAGCATTACGGCTACTCGCGGGTGGTCCGGGCCGGCGACCGGGCCTTCACGGCCGGCTGTACGGCGACGGTGGACGGCCGGGTGGTGCACGTCGGTGACGCCGCCGCGCAGACCGCGCAGGCGTTGCGGATCGCGTTGGCGGCGCTCGCCGAGGTGGGCGCCGAGCCGGGCGACGTGGTCCGGACCAGGATGTACGTGACCGACCGGCTGCACGCCGACGAGGTGGGCCGGGCGCACAACGTGGTCTTCGGTGCGGTCCGGCCGGCGGCGACGCTCGTGGTGGTGGCCGGGTTGCTGGACCCGGAGCACCTGGTCGAGGTGGAGGTGGAGGCGTACCTCGGCGGTCGTTGAGGCCGGCGGGCGGTGCGGCCCGGCGACGTGCGGTCCGATAAGTTGTGCACAATTTAATTGTGGGCTACGGTTCACCGGTGACCGATGACCTGGGGCTGCGCCGGCAGGTGTGCTTCGCGCTCTACGCCGCGTCACGCGCCCTGACCGACGTCTACCGGCCGATCCTCGACGAGGTCGGGATCACCTACCCGCAGTACCTGGTGTTGCTGGTGCTCTGGGAGCGTCCCGACGACGCCCCCACCGTGTCCGAGCTGGGCACCGAGCTGCGCCTGGACTCCGGCACGCTCTCCCCGCTGCTCAAGCGGCTGGAGGGGGCGGGTCTGGTGGTGCGGCGCCGGTCGGCGCGCGACGAGCGGCGGGTCGAGGTGGGCCTCACCGAGCAGGGTGCGGCGCTGCGGGAGCAGCTCTGCGACGTTCCGCTGCGGATCGCCCAGGCCACCGGGCTCGGCATCGCCGAGCTGGTCACGCTGCGCGACACCCTCAACCGGGTCACCGACACCATCCACCGACAGAAGGAGCAGTGACTCTCATGCAGGCTCTCTACACCGCGTCCGCGACCGCGACCGGCGACGGCCGCGACGGCCACGTCCAGACCTCCGACGGCACCCTCGCGCTCGACCTGGCCGTGCCGAAGGAGATGGGTGGCGCCGGCGGTGCCGCCAACCCCGAGCAGCTCTTCGCCGCCGGCTACGCGGCCTGCTTCCACGGCGCCCTGCGGCTGGTGGCCCGCCGGGCCAAGGCCGACGTGAGCGGCTCCGTCGTCGCCGCCGAGGTCGGCATCGGCCCGAACGGCAGCGGCGGTTTCGGGCTCACCGTGCGGCTCGTCGTCGACCTGCCCGCCGTCTCCCGCGAGACCGCCGAGCAGCTCGTCGAGCAGGCCCACCAGGTCTGCCCGTACTCCAACGCCACCCGCGGCAACATCGACGTCGCGCTGACCGTCCGGGAGACCTCGGCCGCGTGACGTCGCGGACCCCAGACCCCCACCGCGGACGAGAGGACGACCACCCGATGACCGGCAATCGCGAGATCCACCTGGCCAGCCGCCCGCAGGGTTGGCCCACCGAGGACACCTTCCGGCTCGTCGAGACCGACGTCCCGACACCCGGACCGGGCCAGCTCGTGGTCCGCAACCAGTACCTGTCCGTCGACCCGTACATGCGCGGACGGATGAACGACGTCAAGTCGTACGTCGCGCCGTTCGCCCTCGACGCCCCGCTCGACGGTGCGGCGGTCGGCGAGGTGGTGGCCAGCGAGTCGCCGGACATCGCGGTCGGCGACACCGTGCTGCACGGGCTTGGCTGGCGGGAGTACGCGCTGCTCGACGCCACCTCCGCCCGGCCGGTCGACCCGAGCCTGGCGCCGGTCAGCGCGTACCTCGGCGTGCTCGGCATGCCCGGGCTGACCGCGTACGCCGGGTTGCTGGAGGTGGCCGCGATGAAGCCCGGCGAGACGGTCTTCGTCTCCGCCGCGGCCGGCGCGGTCGGCAGCCTGGTCGGCCAGATCGCCAAGCTCAGGGGCGCCGCCCGGGTGGTCGGCAGCGCCGGCTCGCCGGCCAAGGTCGAGCGGCTGCGGGCGTTGGGCTTCGACGCCGCCTTCGACTACCACGACGGGGTCCGCGAGTCGCTGCGGGCCGCCGCTCCGGACGGCATCGACGTCTACTTCGACAACGTCGGCGGCGACCACCTGGAGGCGGCGATCTCGGCCCTGAACCTGCACGGCCGGGTCGCCATCTGCGGCATGATCGCGCAGTACAACGACACCGAGCCGCCGGCCGCGCCGCGCAACCTGTCCCAGGTCATCGGCAAGCGGCTCACCCTGCGCGGCTTCCTGGTCCGCGACCACAACCACCTGCGGGACGCGCTCCTGACGGACGTCGGGGGCTGGCTGCGTGAGGGTGCGCTGTCCTACGACGAGACGATCGTGGACGGCATCGAGAACGCCCCGGAGGCGTTCCTCGGTCTGCTGCGCGGCGACAACGTCGGCAAGATGCTCGTCAAGGTGTGACGCGGACCTCGTCCACGGCGGTCGACCCGATCGGGTCGACCGCCGTGCCGCGTGCGGAGGATAGGCTCGCGGCATGACGGTGGCGGTACGGGTGATCCCCTGTCTCGACGTGGACGCCGGGCGGGTGGTCAAGGGTGTCAACTTCCTCGACCTGCGCGACGCCGGCGACCCGGTGGAGTTGGCCGCCGCGTACGACCGGGCCGGGGCGGACGAGCTGACCTTCCTCGACGTGACCGCGTCCTCGAGTGACCGGGGCACCATGCTCGACGTGGTGCGCCGCACCGCCGAGTCGGTGTTCATCCCGCTGACCGTCGGCGGCGGGGTCCGACAGGTCGCCGACGTGGACACGCTGCTGCGCGCCGGGGCGGACAAGGTCGGCGTGAACACCGCCGCCATCGCCCGGCCGGAGTTGATCGCCGAGATCGCCGACCGGTTCGGCCGGCAGGTGCTGGTGCTCTCCCTCGACGTGCGCCGGGCCCCGACCGACATCACCCCCAGCGGGTTCGAGGTCACCACCCACGGCGGCCGGCGCGGCACGGGCATCGACGCGGTGTGGTGGGCGCAGCGGGGGGCCGAGCTGGGCGCGGGCGAGATCCTGCTCAACTCGATGGACGCCGACGGCACCAAGGCCGGCTTCGACCTGGAGCTGATCGCCGCGGTGCGGGCGGTGGTGGACGTGCCGGTGGTGGCCAGCGGGGGCGCGGGCGAGGTGGCCCACTTTCCGCCCGCGATCGGCGCTGGTGCGGACGCGGTGCTCGCCGCCAGTGTCTTCCACTTCGGTGAGCTGACCGTGGCCGAGGTCAAGGACGCGCTGCGGCACAGCGGCCACCCGGTGCGCTGACCCGGTCAGTGCCCGCCGGAGTGCCCCTCCGGTGACCGGCGGGGCGTGGGGATCGAGCGGACCGCGTATTCCTGGACGGCCGCCGCGTGGTCGGCCTCGTCCAGGCGCCAGTCGGCGCTGCCGGGCGCGTGCCGGCGGGTCAGCACGCCCTGCACGGTGTCCACCATGGTCGCCACCCCCGCGCGTGGCCGGGTGCGCCAGAGCTGCTCACCCTCGGCGGTGATCCGGAACCAGCCGTCGCTGACGCTGACCAGCCCGGCCCCGACCAGCCGCTGGACCGCGGCCTCCACCTCGTGCCGCTGGGGAATCGCGTGGTTGAGGTGGTCGGCGGTGGAGAGCACATCGGTCAGACGCACGCCCTCCGGCCGTCGACTTGTCGCCGACCGACGGTGCCGCCCGGCCCCGCTGGCGATGACCAGCGACACGAAGATCCAGGCGTCCGTCCATCGCCAACCGTTCTCCCCCATGCAGAGATGATGACGGCGCGCGTCGCGGAAGGGAACACCCACCCTCCCAACTGGTATGTCGGACCACCACGACGTACCGGTTCGCGGACGGTGGGTGAGGCTCAGCCGGTGGTGGTGATCGGCGCGGCGCTGCCCGGCGTGGGCGTGGCGTCGTCCGCACCGTCGGGCACCGCGAACATCGGGATGAAGAGTTGGGCCAACGGGCCGATGGCCAGCGCGTACGCGACGGTGCCCACACCGACCGTGCCGTCGAGCAGCCAGCCGAGCGCCAGCACGGTGACCTCGATGACGGTGCGCACCAGCCGGACCGACAGGCCCGGTCGGCGGGCCACGAAGCCGGTCATCAGCCCGTCTCGGGGGCCCGGACCCAGTCGCGCGCCGAGATAGAGGCCGGTGGCGGCGCCGTTGGCGACGATCCCGGTGACCAGCAGCGCGATCCGGGCGCTGAGCGGGCCACCGGTGGGTAGGAGGGCCAGTGTGGCGTCCACGACCAGGCCGATCACCACGACGTTGCTGACCGTGCCGAGGCCCGGCCGCTGTCGTAACGGGATCCAGAGCAGCAGCACCAACGCGCCGACGGCGATGGTGACGGTGCCGAAGGAGAGCCCGGTCAGCTTGGACAGCCCCTGGTGGAACACGTCCCAGGGGTCGAGGCCCAGGCCGGAGCGGATCATCAGGGCCATGCTGACGCCGTAGAGGGTGAGCCCGAGGTAGAGCTGCGCCAGTCGCCGAACCGGCCGGTGCCGCAGATTGCCAAGCAGTGCCATGCATGCCACTCTAGGTGCCAATCCTCGCCGAGGAAGAAGCCAATATTCCAGGAGTGGTTATGACCGGGCAGGTGCGCGGCGTCCAATTGGCCCGTCTGCTCGGGCAGTGGCACGCCCTGCCGGGTCGTCGGCGCAGTCCTGACTACGCCGCGCTGGCCGGGTCGGTGCGCGGGCTGCTCGCCGACGGCCGGTTGCCGCTGGGCGTCCGCCTCCCGGCCGAACGGGAGCTGGCCGAGGCGCTGCGGATCAGCCGGACCACTGTCACCGCCGCGTACCGGCAGCTGCGGGAGACCGGGCACCTGGCCAGCCGTCGGGGTGCCGGCAGCTGGACGATGCTGCCCGGCAACCACCGGGTGGCCAGCACCGGCCTGTGGACCCCGCTCGACGACCGGGACATGCTCGACCTCGGCGTCGCCGCGCTGGCCGCCCCGCCGCAACTGCTGACGGCCGCCCGCGCGGCCACCGAGGACCTGCCCCGATACCTGGGCGGGGCCGGCTACCACCCGACCGGCATCATCGAGCTGCGCGAGGCGGTGGCCGGCGCGTACACCGCTCGGGGTCTGCCCACCTCGCCCGACCAGATCATGGTCACCAGCGGCACCCAGCACGCACTGGACCTGGTGTTGCGACTCGCTCTCGCCCCGGGCGGCAGTGTCCTGGTCGAGTCACCGACCTATCCGAACGCGCTCGCCGCGCTGGCCAGCCGACGCGCCCGGATCACCACCCACGGCCTGGCCGCTGACGCCGGGGGGTGGGAGCCCGACCTGCTGCTGGGCAGCCTCCGGCAGACCCGGCCCAAGCTGGCCTACCTGATCCCGGAGTTCCAGAACCCGACCGGGCACCTGATGCCCGCCGTGCTTCGGGAGCGTGTGGTGGCCGCCGCCCACGCGGTCGGCACCGACCTGGTCATCGACGAGTCCTTCGTGGACCTTGCCCTGGACGGCAGCGAGCCGCCGCCCCCGGTCGCCGTCTACGACCGGCACAGTCGGGTGATCAGCATCGGCGGGATGAGCAAGACCTACTGGGGCGGCCTGCGGATCGGCTGGGTGCGTGCCTCCGCGCCGCAGGTGCAGCGGCTGGCCGCCGTCCGGGTCGGGGTGGACATGGCCAGCCCGGTGCTGGACCAACTGCTGGCGGTGCACCTGCTCGCGGACGCCGAGGCCATCGTCGCCGACCGCCGCATCCAGTTGACCGGCCAGCGCGACGCCCTGCTCGGCGCGCTGGCGCACCGACTGCCGGACTGGCGGGTCACCGTGCCAGCCGGTGGCGTGACGCTCTGGGCCGAGTTGGACGGCCCGGTCTCCAGCGCGCTGGCCCGGGCCGCCGAGGAGGTCGGCGTACGGCTGGCGCCCGGCCCCCGGTTCGGCCTGGACGGCACCCTGGAGCGTTTCCTGCGGCTGCCGTTCACCCTGCCCGCCGCGGACCTGGTGGAGGCCGTCGGGCGGATCGCGGCGGTCCGCTACGACCTGGACCGGACCGGCGGGCAGCGGTGGCGGGAGCCGGCCGTCATCGCCTGAGCCCGACCGACGGAGAAGCCGGTGGCCCCGCACCGGCGGGTGCGGGGCCACCTGCGACGCGTCACAGCTCGGCGAGGCTGCCGGCGTACATCTTGTCGATCTCGGCCGCGAAGTTGCTCTCCACGCCCCGCCGCTTGATCTTCAACGACGGGGTTATCTCGCCGTCCTCGATCGTCAGGTCGCGAGGCAGGATGGCCACCTTCTTGATCGTCTCCCAGCGGTTGAGCTTGGCGTTGAGCTGGGCGACGTACTCCTCGACCATCGTCTGGGCCTCCGGCGAGGCGACGATCTCGGTGTAGTCGCGGCCCTCCAGCGGGCCGCCGGCCACCCAGCCCCGGATCGCGTCCGGGTCCAGCGTGACGAGCATGGTGCAGAAGTTGCGGGCCTGACCGACGACGACCGCCTGCGAGGTGTACGGGCAGATCGCCTTGAACATCCCCTCGATGTGCGACGGCGCAATGTACTTGCCGCCCGAGGTCTTGACCAGCTCCTTCTTGCGGTCGGTGATCCGCAGGTAACCCTGCTCGTCCAGGCTGCCGATGTCACCGGTACGGAAGAAGCCGTCCTCGGTGAACGCGGCGGCGGTCTCCTCCGGCAGGTTGTGGTAGCCGCGCATCACCGGCCGACCGCGCAGCAGGACTTCCCCGTCGGTGTCGATCTTGCACTCCAGATCGCCCATCGCCCGGCCCACCGTGCCGATCCGCAATCCCGACGGCGTGTTGACGAAGTTGCCGGCGCTGGTCTCGGTCAGTCCGTAGCCCTCGGAGATCGGCAGGTTCGCCGCGGCGAAGAAGGTCGCGATCTCCGGGCTGAGCGGAGCGGCGCCGGACACCATCACCCGCATCCGGCCGCCGAGGCGGGCCTGCAGTTTGCTGAACACCAGCTTCTCGGCCAGGCCGTAGCGCAGCTTCAGCCCACCCGGCACCGGCTTGCCGGCCTGCTCCAGGGCCACCTTCTCCTTGCCGACCCGGACGCCCCAGGCGAAGATCTTCGCCTTCGCGCCGCCGGCGCTCTGTGCGGTGGTCACCGCCCGGTTGTAGACCTTCTCGAACACCCGGGGGGCGCCGCACATCAGCGTCGGGCGGATCACCGGCAGCAGGTCGACCAACTTTTCCACCCGCCCGTCGACGTAGGTGGGCAGGCCGACGTGGATGGCGCCGCAGAGCAGGGTCTTGCCGAACGAGTGGGCGAGCGGCAGCCACAGGTACTGCAGGTCGCCGTCGCGTAGCAGCCCGCACTCGCTCTGCGCCACGGCCTCCCAGCACCAGCCGCCGTGCAGCAGCTCGACGCCCTTGGGGCGACCGGTGGTGCCGGAGGTGTAGATCAGGGTGGCCAGGTGGTCGGGGCCGATGCCGGCCACCAGCATGTCGATCAGCTCCGGCTCGGCGGCCAGCGCGCGGGTGCCCCGCTCCTCCAGCTCGGCGAGCGTCAGTTGCGGGATCGCGGCGGCGGGGTCGGCGGCGCCGTCGATGAGCACCACGTGGGTCAGCGCGGGCAGGTCGGCGCCGGCGATCTTCCCCGCCTGGGCCGGGTTCTCCGCGAACAGCACCTTCGAACCGGAGTCGGCGATGATGTACGTCGCGTCCGCCGGCTCGGTGGTCGGGTAGACGGCGGTGGTCGCTCCGCCGGCGCACATGATGCCGAGATCGGCGACCACCCAGTCCAGTCGGGTGTTGGCGAGGATCGCGACCGGGTCCTCCTGGCCGACGCCCAGGCCGTGCAGGCCGGCGGCGATCGCCTTGGCACGCTTGCCGACCTGCTCCCAGGTCAGCCAGACCGGCCCCGAGTCGTCGGGGGCCGGGGACGCGAACGCGTGCTGGTCGGGGGTGGCCGCCACGCGCTTGAGAAACATGTCCGGGATGGAGCGGTACTGGACATCGAGAGCCATCGCTGTAGCCGCCTTCGGGGGTGGTGGCGTGACGGTCGTCACGTCATGGTGGTTACCGAAGAGTATTGCCTGGCGCGGTGCGTCGGCTAGCCCCGGTGATCGCCCGGCCGTCGCACCCCGCCGATCGGTACTGTCGAATCAGGCGTACCGGGCGGCCACGACCGACCAGTCGTAGGTGGCGCGGACCCAGTTCCGCCGTGCGGCCAGCGCGTGGCGCACGGCCTCGTCCCCCCTGGCCAGCAGCGCCTGCTCGGCATCGACGAACGCGGCCAGCCCCTCGTTGAACTGGTTCGCCGCGGCCCGCAGCGCGGTCGCCTCGTCCGCGCCGCTGTCTCGGGCGAGCACCGTCACCAGGTTGTGCGCGGCCGGGTCGGCCTGGCTCTCCTTGCCGTAGGAGAAGAGGTCGTTGCACCAACAGACCAGGTCCACCGTCAGCAGGTCCAGGGCGACAAGTGCCGGCTCGGCGTGCAGGGCCGACCCGAGTGGCGGCGCCGCCGCCAGATCGGTAAGCGTGAGGCAGGGGCGTACGCCGCCGATGTGTCGCCGCAGTTGGATGTACTCCGCCACCTTGGGCATCCGCCGCCGCTCCCGGTTGGCCGCCTCCCAGAGCAGCGCCAGCAGGTACTCCCGCAGCTGGCTGACGAACCGCAGCAGCAGTGCCGGGCGGTCGTGCAGCCGGGTCCGGCGGCACAGGTCGTGCAGCGCGTCACCGAGTGGCCCGACGGCGGGCGGTACGACGTCCGGGTCCCCGCAGCGGTCCAGCACGTCGATCAGGGTGCTGATCGCGGGCCCCAGCCGGGCCGGGTCGGCGCCGAGGCCGTCCTCGTCGCAGGCGTCGTCCATGACGAAGAGCCAGCTGATCAGGTCGGTGAGCAGTCGCAGCCCGTCCACCGATCCGTGCGGGCAGGCGCGACCGGCCAGGCCGGCGGCGTCGGCCCGTTGCAGCCGGTGGACGCGATGGCTGGAATCGACCAGCCCGAACGCACGCGCCCACTCGACGCTCTCGCTCGCCACCTGCTCCGTGGCCCCGTGGTGGTCGGCGCGAAACGGGGGCTCCCGCAGCGCCGAAATCGCAAAATTCCGCACAGTGCGCCCCCCACTTCGTGCCGCTCGGCGCGGAGCGGCGCGGTGAAGCGTACGGGAGGAGAAATCAGCGTCTTTCGCTGGGTGTGGGGAATGCCACACCTCTGCTGTGACCGAATAAGCTCAGGGAGTCACATGCCCAGCCTGGCGGCACGCAGTCGACGCGCTACCTCCGTCGTCCCGTCCAGTTGGACCTTCGCCACCCGCTGCCGGCCGGAGAGGAACAGGACCAGTTCGGCGGGGGCGCCGACCAGCCGCAGCGGTTCGCCACCACGACCCACGGAGATCTCGCCGTGACCGGGTGCCTGCACGTAGAGGTCCGCCGGGAAGCGCCGCAGGGCCAGTCGGGCCAGCGGCGCGGCCCGCTTCCACAGGGCGCTCTGCAGGCCGGCGGGCAGGTCGCGTCGTTGCCACCCGGCAGCGGCCCGCCGCACGTCCTCGTGGTGGATGAAGAACTCCATGGTGTTGGCCAGTTCGTCGGTCAGGGGATTGCTGACCGGGCTCCACACCGGCGGCCGTCGCACCTGCGCCACCAGCTCCGGGTAGGGCCGCGCGGCGAGTCGACGACGGACCCGTTCGGCGTGGCCGCGCAGCGGCGGCAGCACGATCCCACCGGCCGCGTCCGGGCGGCGTTCCCGCAGCACCAGGTGGGCGGCGAGGTCACGGGTCGCCCACCCCTCGTTGATCGTCGGGGCGTCCGGCCCGAGGGCCAGCAGGAGATCGGCCAGCGCCTCGCGCTCGGCTCGGGCGTACCGCGGCATGGCCCGATGGTAGGCCCGGTGGCCCGTCGCCGCGCGCGGGCGGATGCCGGCCCGGCGCCCGCCGCTCGTCGCCGTCCGATACGTGATGGTCGACATATCCCGACCGGGTCGGCGCTGCAGGCCCGAACCGGTAAGGATGAGGGAGATAATTGCGGCTTACGGCGGGGGAGAGCGTGGCGAGCAAGACAAGTCGGGACGTGCTCAGCCGAGGGCTGGGAGTCCTGCGGCAGGCGATCCGCGAGCAGCCCCGGATCTTCACGATCGCGGTCGTCGGCAGCGTGCTGTTCGGCGGGATGATCATCGTCAGCGCCCGGGTCGTCGGGACGGTCATCGGCGAGGTGGCGCTGCCGGCCATCGAGCGCGGCGAGGTGGGTGCCGGCACCCTGGCCCTGGCGGCGGCCGCGTTGTTCGGGATCAGCGTGCTGCGGGTGGCGGGCATCTTCGGGCGGCGGCTCGGCGCCGGCTACATGCAGTACCGCCTCCAGGCCTCCTACCGTCGCCGGGTCACCCGCCGCTACCTGGAGCTGCCGCTGTCCTGGCACCACCGCAACTCGACCGGCACCCTGCTGTCCAACGCCAACTCCGACGTGGAGGCGGCCTGGTATCCGATCGCGCCGCTGCCCTTCGCCGTCGGCACGTTGGTGATGCTGGTCGGCGCGATCGTGTCGCTCTTCGCCACCGACTGGGCGCTCGCTCTCGTCGGCCTCGCGGTCTTCCCCGCGCTGTTCGCGCTCAACGTCGTCTACTCCCGCCGGATGGCACCCCGGCAGGCCCGGGCGCAGCGGCTGCGCGCCGAGGTCAGCGGCATCGCCCACGAGAGCTTCGACGGTGCCCTGGTGGTCAAGACGATGGGCCGCGAGGCCCAGGAGACCGCCCGGTTCGCGGGCCGCGCCGGTGAGCTGCGCGACTCGCTGATCGCCGTCGGTCGGCTGCGCGGCGTCTTCGACCCGCTGCTGGAGACGCTGCCCAGCCTCGGCACCCTCGCCGTGCTGGTGGTCGGGGCGTTCCGGCTGCGCCAGGGCGCCATCAGCGTGACCGAGTTGGTCAGCGTGGCGTTCCTCTTCACCGTGCTGGCCTTTCCGGTCCGGGCCATCGGGTGGGTCCTGGCGGAGTTGCCGCGCAGCGTCGCCGGCTGGGACCGGGTCCGCCGGGTGCTCGACGCCACCGGCGAGATGCCGTACGGGCAGCGCGTGCTCGACCCGGCCAACTCCGGCCCGGCCACCCTCACCTTCAGCGATGTGCACTTCTCCTACCCGCCGGCCGAGGCGCACCAGACCGGCGCGCAGGTCCTCGGCGAGGTCGGCTTCACCGTGCCGGCGGGCCGCACGGTGGCCCTGGTCGGGCCGACCGGCGCCGGCAAGTCGACAATCGCCTCGCTGGCGGTACGCCTCGTCGACCCGGACTCCGGCACCGTCGCCCTGGACGGGGTGGACGTGCGCGAGCTGACCGCCGCCTCGCTGGCCGGCACGGTGGCACTCGTCGCCCAGGTGCCGTTCGTCTTCGACGACACGGTCCGCGCGAACATCGCCCTGGACCGGTCGGGCATCGACGACGAGGCGGTGTGGGCGGCGCTGCGGCTGGCCGAGGCGGACGGGTTCGTCGCCGCGCTGCCCGACGGTCTGGACACCATGGTCGGCGAGCGGGGCACCTCGCTCTCCGGTGGGCAGCGCCAGCGGCTCACCCTGGCCCGCGCGCTGGCCGGCCGGCCGCGCCTGCTGGTGCTCGACGACGCGACGAGCGCGGTCGACCCCCGGGTCGAGGCGGCCATCCTGGCCGGGCTGCGCCCGTCGACGGCCCAGCCGGGGGCGCCGGCCGCGTCGATCCTGGTGGTGGCGTACCGCCGGGCCACCATCGCGCTCGCCGACGAGGTCATCTACGTGGAGCAGGGCCGGGTGATCGCCCGGGGCACACACAGCGAGTTGTTGGCCACCGTGCCCGGCTACGTCGACCTGGTCACCGCCTACGAGCAGGCGGAGGCCGAGCGGGCGCAGGAGAGCGCGTACGGCGACGAGGTCGCGCCGCTGCCCTCGGGCCTGGAAATCGAGGTGGACCGGTGAGGAAGGCGGGACCGGTGAGCGCGAGGAGTGCGGCGAGGCGAAGCCCCGCGGTAGCGGGCGAGAGGCGGGATCCGGTGACGACGACGGCGGACGGGGACAAGCGGGAGGAGACGACCTGGCAGACCCTGCGCCGGGGTCTGGCGCTGTCGCCGGAGCTGCGGACCGGCCTGGCCGGCACCCTGGCCCTGGCGTTGGTCTACATGGTCGGTCGGGTGGCCGTGCCGGTGGCCGTGCAGCAGGGCATCGACCGCGGCCTCGTCGGCGGTCTGAACCTCGACGTGGTCTGGACGGTGGTGGCGGTCACCGCCGCGATCCTGGCGATCACGACGGTCTGCGGTTACCTGATGATGCGCCGGCTCTTCACGGTCAGCGAGACGGCCCTGGCCAACGTACGGACCCGGGCGTTCCGGCACGTGCACGACCTGTCGATGCTGCACCAGCAGTCCGAGCGGCGGGGCTCGCTGGTCTCGCGGGTCACCAGCGACGTCGACCAGATCACCCAGTTCCTCCAGTGGGGCGGGGTGATCCTGCTGGTCAACCTCGGTCAGCTGGTGGTCACCACCGCCGTCATGCTCGCGTACTCCTGGCAGTTGACCCTCGTGGTGTTGGCCGCGTTCCTGCCGGCGGTGTTCGTCATCCGGCAGTTGCAACGCCGGCTGGGCTCGGCGTACGCGACGGTGCGCCAGCGCACCGGCACGCTGCTCGGCACGATCGGCGAGAGCGTGGTGGGCGCGCCGGTGATCCGGGCGTACGGGATCGCGGGGCGCACCGAGCGGCGGTTGGACGAGGCGATCGACGCGCAGCGTCTGGCGCAGCAGCGGGCGATCCGGATCAGCATCGTGGGCAGCTCGGTCGGCGAGTTGGCCGCCGGGCTGGCGCTGGCCGGTGTGGTGGTGCTCGGCGTGACGCTGGGCGTGGACGGCACGTTGTCGATCGGCCAGCTGACCGCGTTCCTCTTCCTGGTGACGCTCTTCATCCAGCCGGTGCAGATCGCCACCGAGGTGCTCAACGAGGCGCAGAACGCGATCGCCGGTTGGCGTCGGGTGCTGGATGTGCTGGACGTCGCCCCGGACGTGGCCGATCCGGGGGAGCAGGGGCGGAAGTTGCCGGCCGGGCCGCTGGACATCCGGTTCGCCGGTGTGCGGTTCGCCTATCCGGGTGGTCCGCCGGTGTTGCACGACATCGACCTGGAGATCGCGGCGAAGAGCCGGGTGGCGGTGGTCGGTGAGACGGGCAGCGGCAAGACCACCTTCGCCAAGTTGCTGACCCGTCTGATGGACCCGTCGGCCGGGGCGGTGCTGCTGTCCGGGGTGCCGCTGTCCGAGGTGCGCTTCGACTCGCTGCGCTCCCGGGTGGTGATGGTGCCGCAGGACGGGTTCCTCTTCGACGCGACGGTGGGGGACAACGTCCGGTTCGCCCGGCCGGAGCTGACCGACGAGGAGCTGACCGTGGCCTTCACCGAGTTGGGCCTGTCGGACTGGTTGGAGGGTCTGCCGGCGGGTCTGGACACGCCGGTCGGGGAGCGCGGCGAGGCGCTCAGCGTCGGTGAGCGGCAGTTGGTCGCCCTGGCCCGCGCGTACGTGGCCGATCCCGATCTGCTGGTGCTGGACGAGGCGACGAGCGCGGTGGACCCGGCGACCGAGGTGCGCCTGCAACGCACCCTGGACGCGGTCACCAGGGGGCGGACCACCCTCGCGATCGCGCACCGGCTCTCCACGGCGCAGGCCGCCGACGAGGTGATCGTGGTGGACCGGGGTCGGGTGGTGCAGCGCGGCCCGCACGACGAGTTGGTCCGTGACGCCGACTCGGTCTATGGCCTGCTCTACGCCTCCTGGCTGGAACAGACCCGCTGACGAGGTTTGCGGGGGCGGTGGACGCCGACGGTCGAGTGCTCTAGGCTCCGACTTAGGTAAGCCTACCCTTCGAAGGAGGTCGCGCCCATGCGGCCCAACCCCGCCGAGATCGTCCGTACCCTCGTCGCCGGTCGCCTGCCCGGCCTCGTCCATCTCGCGCACCGGCCGAGCCCGCACCACGCCCGGCACGTGACCGACCCGGACGGCCGGGTGCTGCTGCTGGTGCCGGTGGCCAGCCACCTGGCCGCCGCACTACAGCCGGTCGCCGGGACCAGCGACATCGCGGTGGTGCTCGACGTGCTCGACCTGCCACCGGCGGCCGGCGCGCCCGGCCTGGGCCGGGCCTGGGTCTCCGGCTGGGCGGCCGAGCTGCACGGCGACGAGGCCCGCCAGGCGGCGCTCGACTTCGCGGCGGTGGAGCCGACCGGAGACCTGCTCGACCTGGGCACCCGGTTCCGGCTGTTCCGCTTCGAGGTGATCGAGGTCCGCTGGGAGCGGGCCGGCGTCGTGCACCGGGTCGACCCGGGGGAGTACGCGGAGGCAGAACCGGACCCGGTGCACCCGATCGAGGCGTGCCTACTCGCCGACCTCGCCGAGCGTGGCGGTGCCCAGGTGACCGAATACCTGCGCCGGCAGCTCGGCCTGACCGACCAGAGCACCGACGGGCCACCCCGGGTGGTACGCATCGACCGCTACGGCCTGGTGGTCGCCCTCGACCGACCCGGCGCCCGCCGCCGGATCCGGTTGGCGTTCCCCAGCCCGGTGGCCGACCCGGCCGACCTGCCACGCCTGCTGCCCCCGCTACGCCTCCCGGCCAACACCCACCCCCCGCGCTGACCCCGCCCCGCGCGCCCACCCCTCGCCCCGCGCGCCCGCGCGGGGCGCCGGGTCAGCTTGGCAGGGGGCCGGTGAGGTAGCGCTGGATCGTGGGGCCGATCGCGGCCACCAGGGTTTCCGGGTCCGCCGAGGCGACCGGCTCAAGGCGCACCACGTGCCGCATCATGGCCAGGCCGATCATCTGGGTGGCCACCAGGGAGCCGCGCAGCGGTAGCTCGGCCGGATCGACGTCGAGGTGTTCCAACACCCGGCGCAGCACCTGGGTGGTGACGAACTCGCGCAGCAGTCGGGCGGTCCACTCGTTGCTCACCGCGGAGCGCAGCAGTGCCTGCGCGGCGCCGCCGGTCGGGGAGTCCCAGACGCCGAGGAAGATGCGCACCATCCGCTCACCAGCGCCGTCCCGGTCGCCGGTGAGCACCTTCGGCACCAGCTGACCGGGGTCGAACGGAAAGTCCATCGCGGCCCGGAAGAGCTGGTCCTTGCTGCCGAAGTAGTGGTGCACCAGCGCCGGGTCGACCTCCGCCGCGCCGGCGATGGCGCGGATCGAGGCGGCGTCGAAGCCGCGTTCGGCGAACGCCGTCCGCGCCGCGTCGAGAATCGCCTCCCGGGTGCCCGAATTGCCGGGCCGCCGGCCGGTTCGCCGCGTCATCGCCGCCCCTCGTTCGTCCACCTGGCCCGCCGTGGGCCGGTCATCCCCGCAACGCCGCCGCTGCGCCCCGCGTGCGCCAACCGCTGCGCCGCACGTGCGGGCGCAGCCCCCGCCGGTGCCAATCGCAGCGCGTCAACCGCCACGCCGGAGCGGGGCTGTCACCCGCTGCGCCGACGCAGGGTTGCGGCCGCGAGCACCAGCGCCAGCACCACCGCGCCGAGCACCACCGCCACGTCCCGCCACATTGTGCCGGTCGGTTCGGCGTGGGCGCCGACCTCCTGCAACGCCTCGATGGCGTACGACAGGGGGAAGGCGTCACTGAGCGCCTGGAGCCAACCGGCCATCTCGTCGCGGGCCACGAACAGCCCGCAGAGCAGCAGTTGGGGGACCACCACGACTGGCAGGAACTGTACTGCCTGGAACTCGGTGCGGGCGAAGGCGCTGCACAGCAGCCCGAGGGCGACGCCGAGCACGGCGTCGACGACCGCGATCCCGATCACCAGCCCGATGCTGCCGGCGGTGTCCAGATCGAAAATCCAGTACGCCACACCGGCAGCGACCGTGGCCTGCACGGCGGCGGCCAGGCCGAATGCGATGCCGTACCCGAAGAGCAGGTCGAGCTTGCCCAGTGGCGTGGTGAGCAGGCGCTCCAGGGTGCCGGAGGTGCGCTCCCGGAGCATCGCGATGCTGGTCACCAGGAACATGATCACGAAGGGGAAGATGCCCAGCAGCACCAGCGCGACCCGGTCGAACGTCCTGGGTTGCCCGGGTGGGGTCGGCTGGTCGGCGTACATGAAGTAGATGAGGGTGAGCAGGGCGGCCGGCACCACCACGAGCAGCGCGATGGTGCGCCGATCGTGTCGGAGCTGGCGCAGGATGCGGCCGGTGGTGGCCGCCAGGATCCGGGCGTTCACGAGGCCTCCTGCCCGCTGCGGGCCGTCTCGGCGGCCCGGATGAGGCGCAGGAACGCCTCGTCGAGGTCGTCCACACCGGCGGCGGCGCGGACGGCGGCCGGGCTGTCGTCGGCGATCAGCCGCCCCTGGCGGATCAGCAGCAACCGGTCGCAGCGGGCCGCCTCGTCCATGACGTGGCTGGACACCAGCAGGGTGGTGCCCGCGGCGGCCATCGCGTGGAACCGGGCCCACAGGTCGGCCCGCAGCACCGGATCCTGACCGACGGTCGGCTCGTCGAGGATGACCAGCTCCGGCTCCCCGACCAGGGCGCAGGCCAGCGAGGCCCGGCTGCGTTGACCGCCGGAGAGGGTGGCGACCAGTTGGCCGGCCGCCTCGGTCAGCCCGACATCGCCGATCGCCCGGTCGGCCTCGGCCCGCCCTCGCCCGTAGAGGGCCGCGAAGTAGCGGGCGTTTTCCCGGACGGTCAGGTCGGCGTAGACGCTCGGCGCCTGGGTCAGGTAGCCCACCTGGTGCCGCAGCGCCGGGGTGCCCGCCGGATGACCAAGCACGGTGACCGTCCCGCCGCTGACCACCTGCACCCCGACCACGGCACGCATGAACGTGGTCTTGCCGCTGCCGCTGGGGCCGAGCAGCCCCGTCACGGCACCGCGCGGGATGCGGCAGCTGATGCGGTCCAGCACCCGCCGCCCGCCCCGGTCCACGACCAGGTCGCGAACGGCTATCGCGTCGTCCATCACACACCTCCGAAGAAACTCATCACCTGTTGAACTCAACGCTAGATGAAATCCTGCTCCCGGTGCAACGGACGAATCGGCCAACGGTTGCCGGCCCTGCGCCGAGCGCGAGAACGGGCAGTAGGCTTCGGACCGGACACAGAGTCCGCCAACGGGCATTGCGCGCCGATGGGGCGTACGGCACGATGGCGCCGTGGGTCACGCTCCGTTACCGGATAGCGGTTTTCTTGAGGACTGGGCCGCACGGTTGCGGCAGACCGTCGAGCGGCCGGTCGTCGGCATCCTGCTGCGCGGCAGCCACGCCCGCCGCGCCGCCACCGCGCACAGTGACGTCGACCTCGACGTGTTGGTCGGCGGCGCGCCGTACGCCGAGCGACGGGCGTACCTGGCCGAAACCGCAGGCCGGGTCACCCACGTCTCGGTGGCCGCCCGCGACGTCCGCTCCTGGGTGCACCGGCTCGGCGAACCGGCCGACTGGGCGTTCGGGCTGCCGGTCACCGCGCCGGCGCGGCTGCTCTGGGCCGACCCGCACTGGCGGCCCCGGATCGACCTGCCGGTGCTCTGCCAACCCGCCGAGCCACCCCGACTCGAAGAGCTGATCGCCACGCTGGGTAAGGCGGCAGCCGCCCGAGCGGCCCACGACCGCCTCGGCGTCCGGCTCGCCGTCGCCGACCTGGCCCGCCTCTGCCCATCGGTGCTGCGTCCGGCCAATCCGTCGGTGCGGGTCCACTCCCGACGGGCGGCCTTCGCGGCGGCCCTGGACCTGCCGGTGGCCCCACCCGGTTACCGGGCGGACATGCTGCTCTGCCTCGGGTTGCGCCCGGGCACGACCGGCCAGCTCTGGGCCGCCGCCGTACGGCTGGTCGCCGGCACCCTGCCGTTGATCCGGCCGTACGCCGAGGAGATCGCCGAGGTGGCCGGCGCGGACCTGGCCGCCGCCCTGGTCGACGGTCGGCTGGAGCGGTACGTGGCCCAACTGGCCCGGCCCGACGGGCCCGCGCCGCAGCACCGCCGGGAGCGGGCGCCGGTACCCGCGCCCCGTACGGGACACTTGGTCACTGTGTCCGTACCTGACGCGCCGGCGACCGGCGTCCCCAGCGATCCGAGCGACCCGGTGACAGCCGCACCGGCTCGCCCGTCCCGACTCGACGCGGCCATCGCGGCCCGGCTGCGTCGCACCGCCGACGGTCTGGTCTGCGCGGTGGTCCGCGCGCACGACTCCGGCGAGGTGCTGATGGTCGCCTGGATGGACGACGAGGCGCTGCACCGCACCCTCACCACCGGCCGGGCCACCTACTGGTCGCGCAGTCGACGAGAATACTGGGTCAAGGGGGCCACCTCCGGGCACCACCAGTACGTCCGCTCGGTCGCCCTGGACTGCGACGGGGACGCCCTGCTGGTCAGCGTGGACCAGGTCGGTGCCGCCTGCCACACCGGGCACCGGACCTGCTTCTTCACCGAGTTGCCCGTCACCGCCCCGGAGGCACGGTGAGCGCTCGCAGCACGGTGCGGCGGAGCCCCGAAGTCGCGAACGAAAGGCAGCCCCAGCCATGACCGACGGCACCGTCAGCCCCGACCTGTCCACCTTCGGCGAACTGGCCGCCGACTGGCGGGTGGTGCCGGTCACCCGACGGCTTTTGGCCGACGCGGAGACCCCGGTCGGGGTCTACCGGAAGCTGGCCGGTGGGCCGGGCACCTTCCTGCTCGAATCGGCCGAGCAGGGCGTCGGCTCGGCCGGCCTGGCCTGGTCGCGATACTCGTTCATCGGCGTTCGCAGCAGCGCGACCCTTGTCGAACGCGACGGCGTGGCGACCTGGCTCGGCCAGCCGCCGGCGGGGTTGCCCACCGAGGGTGACCCGGTGCGGGTGCTGCGGGAGACGGTGGCGGCGCTCGCCGGCCCGGTGGGGGACCCGTCCGACGACCTGCCGCCGCTGACCGGGGGCATGGTCGGCTACCTCGGCTACGACCTGGTCCGCCGCTTCGAGCGGCTGCCCGACCTGACCGAGGACGACCTCGGCGTGCCGGAGTTGGGCATGATGCTCGCCACCGACCTGGTGGTGCTCGACCACTACGACGGCTCGGCGATCCTGGTCGCCAACGCGGTGCTGCCGCCGTTGGACGCCCCGGACCGCGCCCCGCAGGTCACCGCCGCGTACCACCACGCGGTGGGCCGACTGGACGCGATGACCACGGCGCTGTCCCGGCCCATCCCGCCGATGATCTCCACCGTCGAGCGTCCGCCGGCCGGGGAGGTGCTCTGCCGTACGCCCGACGGCGGCTACCCGAAGGCGGTGGAGGCCGCCAAGGAGGCGATCCGGGCCGGGGAGTGCTTCCAGATCGTGCTCTCCCAGCGCTTCGAACGGTCGACGCACGCCGACCCGCTGGACGTCTACCGGGTGCTGCGCACCAGCAACCCCAGCCCGTACATGTACCTGCTGCGCTTCGACGGGTTCGACATCGTCGGCTCGTCCCCGGAGGCGCACCTGAAGGTCACCGGCGGCGCGGACGGGCGGCGTCGGGCGTTGCTGCACCCGATCGCCGGCACCCGGCCGCGTGGCGGCACCCCCGCCGCCGACGCCGTGCTCGCCGCGGAGCTGCTCGCCGACCCGAAGGAACGCGCCGAGCACGTGATGCTTGTCGACCTCGGCCGCAACGACCTGGGCCGGGTGTGTCAGCCCGGCAGCGTGGAGGTGCCCGAGTTCGCCACCATCGAGCGGTACAGCCACGTCATGCACATCGTCTCCACCGTCACCGGCACGCTGCGCGACGACCAGAGCGCGTTCGACGCGCTCGCCGCGACCTTCCCGGCCGGCACCCTCTCCGGTGCGCCGAAGGTGCGCGCCATGGAGATCATCGAGGAGTTGGAGCCGGTGCGCCGCGGCCTCTACGGCGGCACGGTGGGCTACTTCGGCTTCGGCGGCGACCTGGACATGGCGATCGCCATCCGGACCGCGCTCATCCGCGACGGCCGCGCCTACGTGCAGGCCGGGGCCGGGGTGGTGGCCGACTCGGACCCGGCCGCCGAGGACCAGGAGACGCGGAACAAGGCCGCCGCGGTGCTGGCGGCGATCGCGGCCGCCGAGACATTGCGGCCCGCCCGGTGAGCGCGAGGAGTGCGGCGCAGCGGAGCCCCGCAGTCGCGAGCGGAAGGCTGGCACGGGTGAGCGCGAGGAGTGCCGCGCAGCGGGGCCCCGCAGTCGCGAGCGGAAGGCTGGCACGGGTGAGCGCGAGGAGTGCAGCGCAGCGGGGCCCCGCGGGCGCGAGCGAGAGGCTGGTCTGGTGAGTGCCGGCGAGCGGTCCGCCGGGGGCCGGCGCGAGTTGACGTACGCCGTGTTGCTCTGTCTGGTCGGCGCGGGCCTGGCGCTGTGGGCCGCGACGCGGATCTGGTCGGTGGAGCTGACCGCGCGTCCGGCGCCGCTGCCGCCGGTACGGGACACCCACAGCGGTGCCGGGCTGTTGCCCTGGTTGCCGGCGTTGGCCCTGGTGACGGTGGCCGGCGGTGGTGCGGTGCTGGCTACCCGGGGCCGGCTGCGGCGGGTGCTCGGCGCGCTGCTCGGTGTGCTCGCCCTGGCCGTGGCGGCCGGCGGTGGGTACGGGCTGGTTGTCGACGTCGAGGGCTCGGTGAGCCGGCAGTGGCCGGCGCTCTGCCTGCTCGGTGGTCTGCTGGCCGCCGTGGGCGGTTTCTGGACGGCGTCGCGCGGTGGCGGCTGGCCGGCGATGGGTGCCCGGTACGAGCGGCCGGCCCGGACCGCTCGGGAGGCCGCGTCCGCGCCGGCTGGCGCATCGGAGCCGTCCGCCCCGATGGCCGGGCGGCGGACCACCGAGGCGTGGGATGCGCTGGACCGGGGTGAGGACCCGACGGCCGACTGACGCGTCGGCTCGTACCGCCGGCGGGGTTGTCAGCCGACTGGCTGACGGTCCCGCTGCGGGCGGTGACTGGCGGCGCGGGCGGCGGTCAGCTCGGCCACCATGCGGTTCAGTGCGGCTCGCTGTTCGGCGCGGGCCCGGTCGGCGCAGACCGCCTCCCAGGCGTTGCCCCGCGCGGTGCGCATCCGTCCCTCGCCCACCACGGCCCGCTCCAGGGTGTGCACCACCCCGACGGCGAGCGACGCCACAGTCCGCGAGATGGTCGTCAGGCCGATGGTCGCTTGCGGCTCGGACATGCTCATGGTCACCTCGCACGAGGGGTTGCGACGGTCGGGGCAGGCGCGCCATCGAGTCTGCCCGAGGACGATGCTGGCCGGCTGACGTTTCGCCGTCGTGACCGCCCGGTCAACTGTCCCGCCCCGGTCGTGACCAGGGCCCGTCCGTTCGGCCTTGACCTTGCTCACAACATCGATCAACGCCGTTGTCGTCGAGCGCCGGTCGGCAACTGGTGGCATGATCGATGCAACGGCACGGTCTGACCGCGGCCGCCAGGCTCCATACCGCGTGGCGATTGTCGATACGGGAGGTGGCGCTGCGTGACACACCCTTCACGGCAAGTCGGCCATTATGCCGCAGCCCTTTTCGTGAGCAGCGCCATACCCCCGGCATTCGGCGTCGGTCGGCTGCCCCTAGCATCGGCCCATGACGCCCGGAGAGGGGAGTCCGTTGGTGACTGCTGAGCATGCGCACGCGGAGGGGGACGAGGCCGGTCAGGCAGCGTCCGTAAGCGTGCTCGACGAGATTCTGGCTGGCGTGCGTGAGGACGTCGCCCGACGCCAGGAGCAGGTTCCGCTGGAGCGGATCCGTGAACTGGCCGCGGCGGCACCGCCGCCACTGGACGCGTACGCGGCGCTGCGTAAGCCCGGCGTGGCAGTGATCGCCGAGGTGAAGCGCTCGTCGCCGTCCAAGGGGCGGCTGGCCGAGATCGCCGATCCGGCCGATCTGGCGGTCGACTACGCGGCCGGTGGGGCGCGGGCGATCAGCGTGCTGACCGAGGGGCGCTGGTTCGGCGGTTCGCTTGACGACCTGGCGGCCGTCCGCGCCGCGGTGAGCGTGCCGGTGTTGCGCAAGGACTTCGTGGTCTCCAGCTACCAGGTGCACGAGGCACGCGCGCACGGTGCCGACCTGGTCCTGCTGATCGTCGCCGCGCTTGAGCAGAACGTGCTGATGGGTCTGCTGGAGCGGATCGAGTCGCTGGGCATGACCGCGCTGGTCGAGGTGCACGACGAGGAAGAGGCCGACCGCGCTCTGGAGGCGGGCGCGCAGGTGATCGGGGTCAACGCCCGTGACCTGCGTACCCTGGAGGTCGACAGGTCCGTTTTCGAGCGGATCGCGCCCGGCCTGCCCAGCAGTGTTGTCAAGATCGCCGAATCCGGCGTTCGTGGCCCGCACGACCTGATCCGGTACGCCTCCGCGGGCGCCGACGCGGTCCTCGTGGGCGAGGGCCTGGTCACGCAGAAGAGCCCCCGCGAGGCGGTCGCCGAGCTCGTCAACGCGGGCAACCATCCGGCGACGCCCCGGCCGGTGCGCTGACCCCGCACCGGAGCGCCGCCCCACCGAGAGGATTTCCGATGAGCGCCGACGCGCTGGCCCCGCAGGCCGGCCCGCAGCCCGACTCCGCCGGCCACTTCGGCCGCTTCGGCGGTCGGTTCGTTCCCGAGGCACTGGTGGCCGCGCTGGACGAGCTCGACGGGGCGTGGCGTACGGCGATGACTGACGAGTCCTTCCGGGCCGAGTTCGACGCGCTGCTGCGCGACTACGCGGGCACGCCGTCGCTGCTCTACGAGGCCCGGCGGTTCTCCGCGAAGATCGGTGCGCGGGTGCTGCTCAAGCGCGAGGACCTCAACCACACCGGCGCGCACAAGGTGCGCAACGTGCTCGGCCAGGCGCTGCTCACCAAGCGGATGGGCAAGACCCGGGTGATCGCCGAGACCGGTGCCGGCCAGCACGGCGTGGCCACCGCGACCGCCGCCGCCCTGTTCGACCTGGAGTGCGTGGTCTACATGGGCCAGGTCGACACCGAGCGGCAGGCGCTCAACGTGGCCCGGATGCGGATGCTCGGTGCCACTGTCGTTCCGGTCACCAACGGCTCGCGCACCCTCAAGGACGCGATGAACGAGGCGATGCGCGACTGGGTGGCCAACGTCGACGAGACGCACTACCTGATCGGCACCGCCGCCGGTCCGCACCCGTTCCCGGCGATGGTCCGCGACTTCGTCCGGGGCATCGGTGACGAGGCCCGCCAGCAGTGCCTCGACCTCACCGGCGCACTGCCGGACGCGGTCACCGCCTGCGTCGGCGGTGGCTCCAACGCGTTGGGCGTCTTCCACGCGTTCGTCGGTGACGAGACCGTGCGGCTGTACGGCTTCGAGGCCGGCGGCGACGGGGTGGCCACCGGTCGGCACGCGGCGAGCATCACCGGCGGGTCCGCCGGCGTGCTGCACGGCACCCGCACCTACGTGCTGCAGGACGCCGACGGGCAGACGCTGGAGTCGCACTCGATCTCCGCCGGCCTGGACTACCCGGGCGTCGGGCCCGAGCACGCCTGGCTGCACGACACCGGCCGGGCGAGCTACCTGCCGGTCACCGACGACGAGGCGATGGCCGCGTTCGAGCTGCTCTGCCGCACCGAGGGGATCATCCCGGCGATCGAGAGCGCCCACGCGCTGGCCGGCACCGTCGCGCTGGCCCCGAAGCTCGCCGCCGTGCTGGGCCGGGAGCCGACCATCGTGGTCAACCTGTCCGGGCGGGGCGACAAGGACGTGCACACCGCCGGCGACTACTTCGGCATTCTCGACAAGGAGCGGTGAGATGAGCCGGATCGGGGTGGCCTTCGACAAGGCCCGCGCCGACGGGCGGGCACTGCTGGTCGGCTGCATGCCGGCCGGGTTCCCGACCGTCGAGGGCAGCATCGCCGCGATGACCGCCATGGTCGAGGCCGGCGTCGACGTCATCGAGGTGGAGATCCCCTACTCCGACCCGGTGATGGACGGGCCGGTGATCCAGAAGGCCAGTGACATCGCGCTGGCCGGCGGCGTCCGCACCGCGGACACTCTGCGCATCATCGAGGCCGTGGCGGCCACCGGCGCTCCGGTGGTCACCATGACCTACTGGAACCCGGTCGAGCGGTACGGCGTGGACGTGTTCGCCCGTGACCTCGCCGCCGCCGGTGGCACCGGTCTGATCACCCCCGACCTCATTCCCGACGAGGCGGCCGAGTGGCTGGCCGCCTCGGACGCACACGGGCTGGACCGCACGTTCCTGGTGTCGCCGTCGTCCACCGACGCACGGCTGGCGATGACCGTGCAGCACTGCCGTGGCTTCGTCTACGCGACCGCGGTCATGGGTGTGACGGGCGCCCGGACACGTACCTCCGATGCCGCTCCGACGCTTGTCTCCCGCGTGCGGGAGGTCACCGACCTGCCCGTGGGTGTCGGCCTGGGCGTGGGCACCGGTGCGCAGGCCGCCACCGTCGCCGGGTACGCCGACGGGGTGATCGTCGGCAGCGCGCTGATCCGCTGCCTGCTCGACGCGCCCACCGAGGCCGACGGGTTGGCCGCCCTGCGCACCCTCAGCGCCGAGCTGGCCGAGGGCGTCCACAACCCCACCCGCTGAGCTGCCGCTCCGCTGTTCGCGCGGCGCCCGCCGGGCGCGCCCAGCACGGGAGCGGTCTCGGCCGGTGCTCCGTCAGGGTAGGCGGGACGGGCCCGTGTACGCCTCGCCACGCTGCTCCGGCGGCTGGCCAGCGCCCGGTCGCCCGTCCTGGTCAGCGGTCGGCTGGCCTGCCCCGGTGGGCTGGTCCGTTACCGCCGGCTGGCCTGCCCCGGTGGGCTGGTTCCTCCCCACCGGCTGGCCCTCCCCGGTGGGATGGGGCGCGACCGGCGCCGCGAGGTCGAGGGTGTCGGGCGTCCGGAGGACGCGCCGGAGCGTGCCGGAGCGGCCGGCGATCGCGTCGCCGACCGCGGCCCGGGTGAGTGGGGTGGCCGCCTCGGGCAGCGCGGCGGGTGTGTGCCAGGACAGGCGGCAACCCGGCAGTGGGTTGGCGGTCGGTCGAACATCGACCGCGCGGGCTCGAAACACGTGCACGAGGACGTCCGGCAGCGGCCCGGCGCGTCCGGCCGGGGTTTGCCTCGGCGGACCGGTCAGGTGGTAGAGGCCCACCAGGTCGACAAGCTCGATCTCCCAGCCGGTCTCCGCGCGGATGTCCCGCAGGGCCGCCTGCGTCGGGCTCTCGGCCGGGCGCAGCCGTCCACCGGGTAGCGCGTGGCGGCGCTCACCCCGGCCCTGCCGGCAGAGCAGCACCCGGCCGGTGTCGTCGGTGACGACCGCGGCGACCGCCCAGGTGAGCGCGCTCATGGACAAAGAGCGTACGGCGGTGCAAACCAGAAGTCACCGAAATGCGCGCCCCAGCGGCCCGGGGTGCCGCTACGGGGGTGTGCAGCGGTAGCGTGTGCACCCGTGACCCTCGCCTCGCTGGCCCCCCAGGCGGCCCTGCCCAGTCCCAGCACCGCGGTCTGGCAACTCGGGCCGGTGCCGATCCGGGCGTACGCGCTCTGCATCATCGCCGGCATCGTGCTGGCCTGCTGGGTGACGGAGCGCCGGCTGCGGCAGCGCGGCGCCGCGCCCGGCGCGGTGCTCGACATCGCCGTCTGGGCGGTGCCGACGGGCATCATCGGTGCCCGGATCTACCACGTCGTCACCTCACCGGAGAAATACTTCGGCGCCGGTGGTGACCCGATGAAGGCGTTCGCCATCTGGGAGGGTGGTCTCGGCATCTGGGGCGCCGTCGCCGGTGGCGCGGTCGGTGTGTACATTGCCGCCCGGCAGCTCGGCATCCCGTTCGGGGTGGTGGCCGACGCGGTGGCACCCGGCCTGGCGCTGGCCCAGGCGGTCGGCCGGGTCGGCAACTGGTTCAACAACGAGCTGTTCGGTGGCCGCACCACCCTCCCGTGGGGCCTCGAGATCCACCGGATGGATCCGGACAACCCGGGTCACGCGCTGCGTGACGACGCCGGGCAGCCGATCCTCGAACCGGGTCTCTACCAGCCGACGTTCCTCTACGAGGCGCTGTGGAACCTCGGCGTCGTCGCCCTGGTCCTCGTCCTCGACCGCCGGTTGAAGCTGGGACGCGGCCGGGCGTTCGCGCTCTACGTGATGGGCTACACCGTCGGCCGGTTCTGGATCGAGCTGATGCGCACCGACGAGGCCAACCAGATTCTCGGGGTCCGACTCAACGTCTGGACCGCCGGCCTGGTCTTCCTCGGCGCCTTGATCTACTTCGTCCGGGTGCGCGGCCCTCGCGACTACCTGATCCCGCTCGGCGCGGCGGCGACACCGACCCCGCCCCCCACCTCCGACCTGTCCCAGGTCGACCTCTCCGAGCGAGAGACCCCCGCGCGGGCCACCGCGCCGGAGGGCTACCGGGTGGTCAGCGAGGAGCAGTACGCCGCCTGGCAGGACACCGGCGTCATGCCGCCGGAGCCGGCCACCGATCAGGACTCCCGCCCGGGCGGCGAGCCGCTCGGTGCCGCGGCACCCGTCGCCGGCTCGTCGACCGACGACGAGTCGCCGGACGAGGCGACGGCATCGAGTGCCGAGCGGGCCGACGCCGCAGGCGTGCGCCCCGCCGACCGGGACAGCTGAGCGGAGGCGGCACCAATGCGAAGCGCGGTGGTGGTCGGCGCAGGGGTCGGTGGCCTCGCGGTGGCCGGCGCGCTGGCCCGCTCCGGCTGGCAGGTCACTGTGTTGGAGCGGGCCGAACGGATCCGCCCCGAACCGACCGCCGTGGTGCTCTGGCCCAACGGAGTCCGCGCGCTGCAGGCCCTCGGCCTCGGCGCGGGCCTGGCCGCCATCGCCACCCCACTGCCCGACGGTGGGGTCCGTCGCCCCGACGGGCACTGGCTCGTGCAGCCTCGGCCTATCCCGGCCGACCGGATGCCGGTCGTGGTGCACCGCGAGGACCTGCACGACGCGCTGATCGCCGGCCTCGGCGAGCGGGTCGAGCTGCGTACCGGAGTGACCGTGCGCCACGTCCGGGTCGAGCCGGGGGAACGGCCGGCGGTCAGCGACGGACGGCACCTCATCGAGGCCGACCTGGTGGTCGCCGCCGACGGCACGGACAGCGGCATCCGCCGCCAGCTCGCCCCCGAGTCCCGGGTGATCAGCTCCGGATGTGCGGCCTGGCGGGCCGTCATTCCCTGGTACCAGGCACCTCGGCTGCCCGACGACCAACCGCTGGCCGGTGAGATCCTCGGTGCCGGTTACCGGTTCGTGGCCGCCTCGCTTGGCGATCGCGGTTCCTCGGGTGGGTCCACCCGGGGTGGCATCTACTGGGTGGCCACCGCCGCCGGCGCGCCACGCCCGGAGCCGCCGGAGACCCAGCTCGCTCTCCTGCGCCGCTGGTACGCGGGCTGGCCCGCCCCGATCGGCGCGCTGCTCGACGCCACCGACCCGGCCGACCTGGTTCAGCAGGAGGTCCGCGAGTTACGTCCGCTGCCCCGTGCGTACGGGTTCCCGGTCGGGCCGGGCGGAGTGGTGCTGCTCGGTGACGCGGCGCACGCCATGCCGCCGCACCTGGGGCAGGGCGCCTGCCTGGCGTTCGAGGACGCCGCCACGCTGGCCTCCCTGCTGCGCGAGGCGCGGCTGCCCGACGCGGTGCAGGCGTACGACCGGGTGCGCCGCCCCCGGGCCGCGACGGTGGTCCGGCAGACCCGGCGGATGTCGGCGGTGCTCCAGACCCGGGGCCGGCTGGCGTTGCGCGCCCGGGACGCCGCACTAGGCACGATCAACACCCGCCTACTCTCCAGCGCCGCCGCCTCCGCCGCCCAATGGCGCCCCCCAGCCTGACCCACCCACCCCCACCCCCACCGCGCCCGAGCCCCCACCCCACCCTCCCGTCGATCATGGAGTTGTGGTGGTGGACGAAGGTGGTAAACCCGCCCCAATCCGGCACCACAAGTCCTTGATCGACCAAGGAAGTGGGTGGGGCGCGCGGGGATTTTGGTTAGGGGATCAGGGGGGTGGGTTCGGCTATGCAGGCGGTGCCGATGCGGCGGAAGCCGACCCGCAGATAGACCCGGGCGATGTCGTCGCTGCCCGCGGACAGGAAGATCAGGTCGGTGCCGGCGGCGTGCAGTTCGCGGGCGAGGGTGGCGGTGAGCGCGGCGCCCAGCCCGCGTCGGCGGGCGGCCGGCAGGGTGGCCACGCCGGCGATCTCCGCGACGTCGCCCACGCGCATGGCCATGCCACTGGCCAGCGCACCATCGGTCGGGGTGCCGGCGAGTGCGGAGATTCGTCGGCCGTCGGCGATCCGGGTCCGCTCCTCGTCGAGCGCGGCCAACTCGAGTTCGGTGACGGCGGCGTCCCGCTCGGCCGGGCCGGCCGCACCGGGTGCGGTGCCGGCGGCGGCGAACGACACCGCTGCCACCGCGCGCCGGGCGGCGACGTCGGCGGCGAAGCCGGGGGAGTCCGCGGCCAGCACCCGCACCGGGACGTCGGACAGCGTCGCCGGGTCGGGCAGCGCGGTCGGATCCAGCACCATCAGCGGTGCCTCCAGCACGCTCAGCCCCGCCGAGCGGGCCACCGCCAGCAGCTCGGGAGTCGTCTCGTGCACCCACTCGAAGGCTTCCGGCAGGCCCAGCTCGCGCTGCCGCTCGCGTACCGAGGTCACGTCGGCCAGGGACGGCGGCTCGCCGGCGCCGACCCGGGGACGGGCGTAGAACGGCCAGCCGGCACCCTCGCGGACGAACAGCACCAGACCGCCATGCTCCTGCGCGGCGGCGACGTCGCGGGGCACCGCGTCGTAGAAGTGTTCCAACCGGTCGAAGATGTCCCTGTGTAGCGGATCCACCGCGCGAGACTACACGTCTCAGACTCTGGACGGTGTGATCAATCTCGGGTGGCAGTGCGTGCCTGGCCCTAACGTAGACTCAATAGACCCACGGGCCGACGTCGTCCCCTGCATGATCAACCTGAGTGACGACAGGAGGCCCGGTGGCTCAGCCGTACGCGGAAATGACACAGCCGCACCCGCACAGCCCGCAGGCGTCCCCGACGCCCGGCACCCGCCCGTCCGCCCAGGGCCTCTACGACCCCGGGCAGGAGCACGACGCCTGCGGCGTGGCCTTCGTGGCGGACCTGCACGGTCGCCGTTCACACGCGGTCGTCGCCAACGGGCTCGGCGCGCTCTGCCGCCTGGACCACCGAGGTGCCCGGGGCGCGGAGCCGAACACCGGCGATGGCGCCGGCATCATGATCCAGGTGCCCGACGCGTTCTTGCGCGCGGCGGCCGGCGTCGCGTTACCCCCGGCGGGCGAGTACGCCACCGGGCTGGTCTTCCTGCCCGACGACGACGCCGCCGAGGCGCGTGCCCGGCAGGTCTTCGAGAAGTACGCCCTGGTCGAGGGCGCCGACGTGCTCGGCTGGCGGGATGTGCCGATCGCCCCGGAGGGGCTCGGCGAGACCGCCCTGGCGGCGATGCCCCGGGTCCGGCAGGTCTTCGTGGCCGCGCGCCGGCTTACCGACTCACCCGCCGGCCCGGCCGGCTCCGCGCTGAGCGGCATCGAGCTGGACCGGGTGGCGTTCTGCCTGCGCAAGCAGGCCGAACGCGAGACCGCCGAGCGGGGCGTGCCGGCCTACTTCCCGTCCCTGTCCAGCCGGACGATCGTCTACAAGGGCATGCTCACCCCCGACCAGTTGCCGGCGTTCTACCCGGACCTGCGTGACGAGCGGGTGGACAGCGCGATCGCGCTCGTGCACTCCCGCTTCTCCACCAACACGTTCCCGTCCTGGCCACTGGCGCACCCGTACCGGTTCATCGCCCACAACGGCGAGATCAACACGATCCGCGGCAACCGCAACTGGATGCAGGCCCGCGAGGCGCTGCTGCGTTCGCCGAACGTGCCGGGCAACATCCGGCGGGTCTTCCCGGTCTGCACCCCCGCCGCCTCCGACTCGGCGAACTTCGACGAGGTCCTGGAGCTGCTGCACCTGGCCGGGCGGAGCCTGCCGCACGCGGTGCTCATGATGATCCCCGAGGCCTGGGAGAACGACCCGGGCATGGAGCCGGCCAAGCGGGCCTTCTACCGCTTCCACGCCAGCCTCATGGAGCCGTGGGACGGGCCGGCGTCGGTGGCCTTCACCGACGGCGACATCGTCGGCGCCGTACTGGACCGCAACGGGCTGCGCCCGGGTCGCTGGTGGCAGACCGACGACGGCCTCGTGGTGCTCGGTTCCGAGGCGGGCGTGCTCGACCTCGACCCGGCGCACGTGGTGGCGAAGGGGCGGCTCCAGCCGGGCAAGATGTTCCTGGTCGACACCGTGGCCGGCCGCATCGTGCACGACGAGGAGATCAAGTCCGAGTTGGCCGCCGCGCAGCCGTACGGCGAGTGGCTGCACGCCGGGCTGATCGAGCTGGACGACCTGCCGGCCCGCGAGCACACCGTCTACACCCACGACTCGGTGCGCCGCCGGCAGCAGACCTTCGGGTACACCCAGGAGGAGCTCAAGATCCTGCTCGCGCCGATGGCCCGTACCGGCGCCGAGCCGCTCGGCTCGATGGGCACGGACACTCCGATCTCGCCGCTGTCCACCCGGCCGCGGCTGCTCTACGACTACTTCCACCAGCTCTTCGCCCAGGTCACCAACCCGCCGCTGGACGCCATCCGCGAGGAGTTGGTGACCAGCCTGGCGTCCACGATCGGGCCGGAGGGCAACCTGCTCGACCCGGGCGCGGCGAGCTGTCGGCAGATCGTGCTGCCGCACCCGATCATCGACAACGACGAGCTGGCGAAGATCCTCTCCATCGACGAGGACGGCGACCTGCCCGGCTTCAAGGCGGTCCGGGTGTCCGGCCTGTACCGCATCCGAGAGGGCGCCGCCGGGATCAGGGCGCGGCTGACCGAGATCTGCCGGCACGTCTCCGAGGCGATCGAGGACGGCGTCCGCATCCTGGTGCTCTCCGACCGGGACTCCAACGCCGACCTGGCGCCGATCCCGTCGCTGCTGCTCACCGCCGCCGTGCACCAGCACCTCGTGCGGGAGCAGACCCGCACCCAGGCGGCGCTGATCGTCGAGTCCGGCGACTGCCGGGAGGTGCACCACGCGGCGGTGCTGATCGGCTACGGCGCGGCGGCGGTCAACCCGTACCTGGCGTTCGAGTCGGTCGAAGACATGATCCACACTGGCGCGCTGGCCGGTGTGGAGCCCGCCGCGGCGGTACGCAACTACGCGAAGGCGCTCGGCAAGGGCGTCCTGAAGATCATGTCGAAGATGGGCATCTCGACGGTCTCCTCGTACTGCGGGGCCCAGGTCTTCGAGGCGGTCGGCCTGGACGGCCGGCTGATCGACCGCTACTTCCGGGGTACGCCCAGCCGCATCGGCGGTGTGGGTCTCGCGGGCGTGCACACCGAGGTGGCGGCACGGCACGCGCTGGCCTGGCCGCCGGCGGGCACCGCCGACTCCGACCGCCTCGAGGTCGGCGGCGAGTACCAGTGGCGCCGCGAGGGTGAGTTGCACCTGTTCAACCCGGAGACGGTCTTCCTGCTCCAGCACGCCACCCGCAGCCGGCAGTACGACGTGTTCCGGCAGTACACCGCCAAGGTCGACGCGCTCGCCGCGCAGGCCGGCTCGCTGCGGGGGCTGTTCACGCTGCGCACCGGGGTTCGTCCGGCGGTTGCTCTCGACGAGGTCGAGCCGGCCTCCGAGATCGTGAAGCGGTTCGCCACCGGCGCCATGTCGTACGGGTCGATCTCCGCCGAGGCGCACGAGACCCTCGCCATCGCCATGAACCGGCTCGGCGGCAAGTCCAACACCGGTGAGGGTGGCGAGGACGTCGAGCGGCTGCACGACCCGACCCGCCGTTCGGCGGTCAAGCAGATCGCCAGCGGCCGGTTCGGCGTGACAAGCGAATACCTGGTCAACGCCGACGACCTCCAGATCAAGATGGCGCAGGGCGCCAAGCCCGGTGAGGGCGGTCAGCTGCCCGGCAACAAGGTCTGGCCGTGGATCGCCCGTACCCGGCACGCCACGCCCGGCGTGGGCCTGATCTCCCCGCCACCGCACCACGACATCTACTCCATCGAGGACCTGGCCCAGCTCGTCCACGACCTGAAGTGCGTCAACCCGGCCGCCCGGGTGCACGTCAAGCTGGTCAGTGAGGTCGGCGTCGGCACTGTCGCGGCCGGTGTCGCGAAGCTGAAGGCCGACGTCATCCTCATCTCCGGCCACGACGGCGGCACGGGCGCGTCCCCGATGAACTCGCTCAAGCACGCCGGCACCCCGTGGGAGCTGGGGCTGGCCGAGGCCCAGCAGACGTTGCTGCTCAACAAGCTGCGCGACCGGGTCACCGTGCAGGTCGACGGTCAGCTCAAGACCGGCCGCGACGTGCTGGTCGCGGCGCTGCTCGGCGCGGAGGAGTTCGGCTTCGCGACCGCGCCGCTGATCGTCGAGGGCTGCGTGATGATGCGGGTGTGCCACCTGGACACCTGCCCGGTCGGCATCGCCACCCAGAACCCGGTGCTGCGGGAGCGCTTCACCGGCAAGCCGGAGTTCGTGGAGAACTTCTTCCTGTTCCTCGCCGAGGAGGTCCGGGGTTACCTGGCCGAGTTGGGCTTCCGGTCCATCGAGGAGGCGATCGGGCAGTCCGAGCTGCTCGACGTGGCCCCGGCGCTGACGCACTGGAAGGCACACGGCCTGGACCTGGCGCCCGTGCTGCACCTGCCGGAGCTGCCCGCCGGTACGGCCCGGCGCGGCGTCCGCGCGCAGGATCACGGCCTGGACCAGGCACTGGACAACGAGCTGATCGCGCTGGCCCGTCCCGCGCTCGACGAGGGTGCGCCGGTGCGGGTCGAGGTGGCGGTGCGCAACGAGCACCGCAGCGTCGGCGCGATGCTCGGCGGCGAGGTGACCCGTCGTTTCGGCGGTGCCGGCCTTCCGGACGACACCATCGAGTTCGTGCTGCACGGCACGGCGGGGCAGTCCTTCGGCGCGTTCCTGCCGCGCGGGGTGACCCTGCGGCTGCACGGCGACGCCAACGACTACGTGGGCAAGGGCCTCTCCGGCGGGCGGCTCGTCGTCCGTCCGGACGCCGCCGCGCCGTTCCTCGACCCGGACGCCGAGCCCGGCAGGCGCGCGGAGGACCAGATCATCGCCGGCAACACCATCCTGTACGGGGCCACCGCCGGCGAGGTCTTCCTGCGCGGGCGGGTGGGGGAGCGGTTCGCGGTGCGCAACTCCGGCGCGGTCGCGGTGGTCGAGGGTGTCGGCGACCACGGCTGCGAGTACATGACCGGTGGCACGGTGGTGGTGCTCGGCGCGACCGGCCGTAACTTCGCCGCCGGCATGTCCGGCGGTACGGCGTTCGTGCACCACCTGGACCACTCCCGCGTCAACGCGGAGCTGGTCGACCTGGCGCCGCTGAGCGAGCAGGAGCAGACGCTGCTACACGAGCTGGTCCAGCGGCACGTGGCCGAGACCGGCTCGGCGGTCGCCGAGGAGCTGCTCAAGCGGTGGCCGGAGGCGGTCACCGAGTTCACCACGGTGGTCCCCCGCGACTACCGCCGGGTTATGGAGATCATGCGGGCCGCCGAAGCCGCCGGCCGCGACGTCGACGACGCGGTCATGAAAGAACTGACCGCACCCGCTGTGCCGGCGATGCCGGTGCCGCCCGCCCCGCGGGTGGCGGCCCAGGAGGTGGCACGTGCCTGACCCGAACGGTTTCCTGCGCTACGACCGGCGACTGCCGGCCCGCCGCCCGGTGCCGGTGCGGATCAGCGACTGGCGGGAGGTGTACCCACCGGCCGGCGAGGAACTGGTCCGTGAGCAGGCCACCCGCTGCATGGACTGCGGCATCCCGTTCTGCCACGACGGTTGTCCGCTGGGCAACCGCATCCCGGACTGGAACGACCTGGTGCGCACCGGCAACTGGGACGCGGCGGTGGAGTCGCTGCACGCCACCAACAACTTCCCGGAGTTCACCGGCCGGCTCTGCCCGGCGCCCTGCGAGGCGGCCTGCGTGTTGGGCATCTCCGGTGGCCAGCCGGTGACCATCAAGCAGGTCGAGGTGGAGATCGCCGACGCCGCCGCGGCGCGTGGGTTCACCCCTGCGCCGGTGCCGGCGCCGTCCGGCCGGTCGGTCGCCGTGGTCGGCTCCGGGCCCGCCGGTCTGGCCGCCGCCCAGCAACTGGCCCGCGCCGGTCACGCGGTGACGGTGTACGAGCGCGACGACGCGATCGGTGGCCTGCTCCGGTACGGCATCCCCGACTTCAAGTTGGAGAAGCGGCACATCGACGCCCGGTTGGCCCAGCTCACCGCCGAGGGGGTGCGCTTCCGCACCGGTGTGAACGTCGGGGTGGACGTCACCGCCGAGCAGTTGCGTGCCGAGCACGACGCGGTGTTGCTGGCCTGCGGCGCGTTGCAGGGCCGGGACACTCCGGAGACTCCGGGGCGGCCGCTTCGGGGCGTACACCAGGCAATGGCGCACCTGGTCGCGGCCAATCGCGCGGTCGCCACCGGGGCCAGCGACGAGCCCGGGGTCGCGGTGACCGGCGAGGGCCGGGCGGGGCGCGCGGTGTTGCCGGACGGCACGCCGATCGACGCGGCCGGCAAGCACGTGGTGATCATCGGTGGCGGTGACACGGCGGCCGACTGCCTCGGCGTGGCGCACCGGCAGGGCGCGGCCGGCGTGCACCAACTCGACCTGTACCCGCAGCCGCCCCGGGAGCGCGACGAGGCACGGGACCCGTGGCCGACCTGGCCGTGGATCCTGCGCAGCTACCCGGCGCACGAGGAGGGCGGCGAGCGGGTGTTCGCCGTCGCGGTGCAGGAGTTCGTGGACGACGGCACCGGCCAGGTGCGGGCGGTGCGGATCGCCGAGGTGACGGTGGAGAAGCGCGACGGCCGGCGGGTCGTCACCGTCGTGCCCGGTTCCGAGCGGGAGCTGCCGGCCGATCTGGTGCTGCTGGCGATCGGCTTCGAGGGCACCGAGCAGCAGCCGCTGCTGGCCCAGTTCGGCGTGACCCGTAACCCGCGGGGTGCCATCGACGCCCGCGACGACTGGCAGACCGACGCCGACGGGGTGTTCGTGGCCGGTGACATGCACCGGGGCGCCTCGCTGATCGTCTGGGCCATCGCCGAGGGTCGTGCGGCGGCCGCCGCCATCCACGGTTACCTGGGTGGTGTCGGTGCGTTGCCGGCCCCGGTCGGCTCGGCCGCGCAGGCCCTCGCCGTTCGCTGACGTCGGGGCGTCCGGCCGGTACGGCAGTTTGCTGCCGGACCGGCCGGACATTCCCGCCGGTGAGTCCACTCACAAATATGGGCAAAAAGGTTTAAGCCGGCAAGACTTGTCGGCTGCCGAACCGCGCCGCGATCGGCCTGATCATCTGCCGATCGCTGGAGGTTCGTCGTGGCCACGGGTGCCACCTTCGCCGCGCTGCGCCACCGTAACTACCGGATCTGGGTGCTCGCCGGCTTCGTCTCCGTCATCGGCACCTGGATGCAGGTCCTCGGGGTCAACTGGTACGTCCTGCGGGAGACCGGCTCCGCGACGTCCATGGGCTTCGCGGTGCTGCTCCAGGCGGCGCCCACGCTGCTGCTCAGCGTCTGGGGCGGTGTGCTGGCCGACCGCCTGCCCGCCCGCCCGCTGCTGATCGCCGCCCAGGTGGCCCACGCGACGCTCGCCGCCGGACTGGCGGCGGTCGCCCTGACCGGGGTCGGCGGTCTGCCGCTGATCTTCGCGATCTCCCTGGCCACCGGTGCCGTCTCGGCGATCGAGGGCCCGGTGATGGGGCGCTGGGCCGCCACCCTCGTCGACCGGGAGACGCTGGGCAACGCCCTGGCGCTCGGGTCGCTCACCAACTCCGCCGGGCGCATCCTCGGCATGAGCCTCGGTGCCGTGGCGGTGGCCGCCGTCGGGCCCGCCCTGCTGTTCGGGATCAACGCGGCCAGCTTCGCCGCCGTGGTGGTGGCGCTGTTCGCCGTACGCCCGGGAGCCGTGCCCGGCCTCGCGGTCCCGGACGGCGGTCGGACCCACGACGGCGTCCGGGCCGGCTTCGCCTACCTGCGGGGGCAGCCGGTGCTGCTGCTCGCGCTCGCCCTGTCGTTCGTGCTCGGCAGCCTGGGCCGCAACTACCAGGTGACGATGGCCGCCATGAGCGACGGGCCGTTGCACGCCGGCGCGTCCGGCTACGGCGTCCTGTCGACCGTGTTCGCGGTCGGAACCGTCGTGGGCGCGCTCGTCGCGGCCCGCCGGCGTTCCCTGGACTACCGGACCCTGGTCACCGCCGGTCTGCTCGCCAGCGGGCTACAGATCGTCGCCGGCCTCGCACCGGGCACCTGGAGCTTCGCGGCGATGATCCTGCCGATCGCCGCCGCCGCGGTGGTCATCGACACCACCGTCGGCACCCGCGCCCAACTCGACACCGACGGCGCGATGCGGGGCCGGGTGCTCGCCGCGCTGGCGGTCACCGGGTCGGTCTCGGCCGCGGTCGGTGCGCCGCTGCTCGGCTGGCTCGCCGAACACGCCGGGCCGCGCCAGACGCTCGTGCTCGCCGGCTCCACCGCCGCGATCGCCACGGTGGCGGCGGCCGTCGCTCTGGACCGCCAGCGCGCCCGCGCGGCCCTCGCGCTCGTCGCGCCACGGCCACGTCATCCGGTACGACGGGTGGCGTGGAGGGCGGCCCGGCTCGTCCGGCCCGCCGGGGCGGTCTGCGTCATCGCGCCCGCCGGGGTGGGGCTGGGCCCGTCCCGGCTCGGGGAGTTGGCCGCGGTCGGGCCGGCGGCAGGCCGCTGAGACAGCTGTCACCCCGGCCAGCCGGCCTGCGGGACCGACCGCCGCGAAGATCATCGTTACGCTGCGGCCATGAACATCGAGGAGCGGCTGCGGTGGACCCGCCGGTGGCTGTGGATCGTGCTGATCGGGCTCTTCCTGAGCGGTGCCACCGCGTTTCCGCTGGAGATCGAGGTGCGTTGGCTCCTGCGCGTACTGGACCCGCTCTCCGGCCAACTCCCCGCCCTGGTCGACTGGATCGAGCGGGTGCACACCGGGCTGGTGACGGCCGGCGAGGACTACCCGTTCCTGCTCTACGGCACCGACTGGTTGGCCTTCGCGCACCTGGTGCTGGCGGTGGCGTTCTGGGGGCCGCTGCGCGACCCGGTGCGCAACGTCTGGGTCGTGCAGGTCGGCATGATCGCCTGCGTGGGCATCGTGCCACTGGCGGTGATCTGTGGCCCGATCCGGGACATCCCCTGGTTCTGGACGCTCATCGACCTGTCCTTCGCGGTCGGTGCGTTCCCGCCGCTCTGGTTCGCCTACCGGCACATCCGCGCCATCGAGGCGAGCGCGGCCCCCACCCCCTGAGCCCTACCCGTCCTGCCGCGTCGATCATGAAGTTGTGGTGGGCAGAAGGTCCACCAGTGCCCGATATGCCAGGCACCACAACTCCATGATCGACGGTGGGGCGGGTGGGTCCTAGTGCGACAGCAGCTCGTGGGACTCGCGGATCTTGGCCCAGGACTTCGGCTGGGTCGGCGCGGCGGTGGCCTTGCGTGCGGTGGTGGCCACGTCGGGGCGGCCGGCGGTGAACAGCCAGGTGGTGAACAGGTCGTCCAGGTCCAGCCCGGAGATCCGTTCGGCCAGGGCCTGGAACTGCTCGATGGTGCCGTTGCCGTGCCGGTGCTCGGCGGTCCAGGCCGGCAGGATCTCGAAGAACGCGTCGTCGCCGACGGCCAGCCGCAGCTGGTGCAGGGTCATCGCGCCCCGGTCGTAGACGGCATCGTCGAAGATCCGTGCCGCGCCCGGGTCACCGGGCAGCACCTGCCAGAACTCGCTGTCGGCCGGATAGCTGGCGTAGGCGAAGTCGAACACCTCCTGCGCGGTGCCCTCGCCCTGTTCCTCCGACCAGAGCCACTCGGCGTACGACGCGAAACCCTCGTTGAGCCAGATGTTGCGCCACTCGGCCACCGAGACCGAGTCGCCGAACCACTGGTGGGCGTTCTCGTGTGCCACCACGTAGGTGTTGGCGCCGCGCCGCCAGAAGCCCGGCCCGTACACCGGTCGGGTCTGCGTCTCCAGCGCGAAGCCGATGCCGTCGACCGGGCCGGCCACGCCGCCCTGTGCCTCGAACGGGTACGGGCCGAAGATCCCGCTCTCCCAGTCGACGATCTCGGCGGTCCGCTCGATGCTGGCCCGCGCCGCCGGCCCGAGCGCACCCAGCGAGGTGCTGTACGCGTTGACCACCGGCTGGCCGCTCGGCGTGGTGTCGGTGACGATGTCGTACTGGCCGATGGCCATGAAGGCCAGATAGGGGGCGGTGGGGGAGGTGGTGCGCCAGATCCACCGGGTGCGGTTGCCGGCCTCGGCCGCCGGTGGCCTCGGCTGCACACCGTTGCTGATCACCTCGACACCGGTGGGCACCGACACCGAGATGTCGAAGGTGGCCTTGTCCAGTGGGTGGTCGTTGCTCGGGAACCACCACCACGCCGACTCGGGTTCGTTGACCGCGAGCGCCCCGTCATCCGTGCGGGTCCAGCCGGTGTAGTCGTCGACAAGGGTCTCCGACGGGATGCCGGCGTAGCGCACCACGACGGTGAGCTGCTGGCCCCGGGTGATCGTGCGGGCCGGGGTGACCACCAGCTCGTGCACACCCGTGGTGCTGGTGCTCGCCGCCCACCCGTTGACCCGCACCGACTCCACGTCGAGCAGGAAGTCCAGATTGAACGCCGAGAGGTCCTGGGTGGCGGTGGCGAGAATGGTGGCGGTGCCGCTGAGCTGGTCGGTCGCCGGGTCGTAGCGCAGCCGGACGTCGTAGTGCTCGACGTCGTAGCCACCGTTGCCGTAGTCCGGGAAGTAGGTGTCGCCCAGGCCGGCCGCGCCGGGTTGCGGCGCGACGGTGACGACGGGCCGGCCCCAGCCGGTCGGAGCGGCCTGGCCGGGGGTGCCGGCGAGCAGGGTGCCGGCGGTGGTGAGGGTCAGGGCGGCGGTGGCCGCCGTGAACATTCGTCGCACGGGGTGGACTCCCTCCATCGGGTGTTCGCCACGTCAACCTAATCGACAACGATGAGCGTCGCCGGCCCGCCACACCCATGGTCGGTCGTCGCCCTCTGGTGTGCCTTGCGCCGCAAGGTCACACTGTGTGGATCGGAGGTGACGCGTGCCGCGATCCGAGGTGCCCAAACGGGAGTTGATCGGCCAGCGACAGTCGCCCGGGGGTCGGGACCGGCTGCCGCCCGGCGGGCTGGAGTTCTTCGCGCTGCTCGCCCGGCTGCTGCGGCGACCCCGCCGTGGCGACCGGCGACTGCCGCTGCTCTGGCTGGTCCGCCCCGAGACCCAGATCCGCTCCGACACCCTGGCCCGCTCCGACACCCTGGTCCGCGCCGACACCTCGGATCTGATGGTGCCGCTGCGCCGGTTCCTCGGCCAGGGGCCCCGGCGGCGGGTGCCGCACGCCGTGCTGGACGCCGACGTGCCGCCGGGTGCCGGGGACGTACCGGCGCTGCTACGCGAGCTGCACCGGCAGCTCTCCCTGGAGGCGTTCGGTGCCGCGCGGCTGCGCTTCCGGCACTACCCGCTCGCCGACTGGCTGATGCACCAGAGCCTCACCTTCGGCGTCGACGCCGACGACAGCCGGGCGGCCCTGGTACGCCGGCTGCGCGACCGTCGCGGCCCGCGTACCCCGGAGGCGTTGCCCTCCGGTGGTGACGCGGTCAGCATCGTCTCGCAGGTGCTGCTCTGGCTGGTCCGCCGTGCCGTGCCGAGCGTGGTCTTCCGGGCCGCCGTCTCCGGCCGGGTGCCGGTGCTCGGGCGGCACTACACCTGGTTCATGCGCCAGCAGTACCTCGCGCCCCGGCAGTCGGTCACGTTCCTCGGTTTCGCCGAGCGCCTCACCGCCGGGTGGCGCGACGGCGAGCAACCCGACCAGGTCAACAAGCTGCTGCTGCACGCGTTCCTGGAGGACCTGCGGCAGGCGTACCGGCGTCGGCCCTGGCGGCCCTCGGACTGGCGGCGTACCGCGTACCCGGCGCTGCTGCTCGATCACGTCGCCCCCGGCAACGTCGGCGGCGAAATGGTCCGCCTGATCGGCGACGTCCGCACCGAGACCGGCCGCAACGACCCGCTGCTCATCGTCGTGTCCGGCGGGCAACCCCCACCGGAGCTGCCCGAACCGCACCCGCTGACCGAGGCCGACGAGGCGTACGACGAGTGGGCCGAGGCGCTGCCGGAGATGCGGCGGCTGCGCCGCCCCGCCGCCTGGCTGGTGGCGTTGCGGCCCGACGACACCGACACCGGGCCGCCGTCGCGGGGCGGGATGCGACCGTTCTCCGCACCCGACCCGCCCTGGTGGTCGCGGCGCTTCCTGCCGGCCGCGCTCAGCCTGGTGCTGCTGGCCGCGGGTGGCGTGTGGGTGGGCAGCCGGTGGGGCCCCGGCTGCCACCCCTCGCTCACCGGTGGCCGGATCTCGGTCGAGGTTGCCGGCAGCGGCGAGTGCGTCGGCTACAGCGACAACGCGGCACAGGTGTTCAACAACGACCCCGGCCAGGACGGGCTGCGGACGATCCAGCAGCGGATCTTCGCGCAGAACCGGGCCGCCGAGGAGGTCTGGCAGCGCAGCGACCGACGCCGGCCCTTCCTCACCCTGGTCTACCTGGGCACCCTGACCGGCAACCGGACCCGCGCCGACGAGGAGTCGTACGTCTCCGAGCGGGAAGAGTTGGAGGGGATGGCCACCGCCCAGTACGCGTTGCTGAAGGAGTCGGCCGGTGCCGACGGCGCCGCGCTGCTGCGGATCGTGGTGGCCAACGGTGGCCGGCAGATGCGCTACGCCGACCGGGCCGTGGCGATGCTGGCCGAGCTGGCCCGGGACGACCCCACGGTGCTCGGGGTGGTCGGGCTGGTGGAGAGCCGGACCAGCACCGCCCGCGCGTTGCGCGAGCTGAACAAGGTCGGGCTGCCGGTGCTGGCACCCACGCTCTCCGCCGACAAGATCGATGCCAACTCCCGCCTCTACCTGCAGATCTCCGCGCCCAACGCCGACCAGGTGAAGCTCGTCGACGCGTACGCCCAGCAGGTGCTGAAGGTCGACCAGGCGCACGTCTACTACACGACGCTGGAGGGCAGCACGCTCAGCGAGGACCTGTACGTGAACACCCTCGTCGACGGGCTGCGGCAACGGTTCGGCACGCGGATCACCCGCCTGGACAAGTGGAGCACCGGTCAACGGTTGACCGACGAGTGCGGCTACCCGGGTCTGCTCTTCTACGCGGGTCGCTGGTCCGAGTTCGACGGTTTCCTGCGGGCGCTGCGCGAGTGCGGCGCCAACCCGCCCCGACACCTGGTCGCCGACGATTCGGCGAACCGCTACATGGCCAACCCCGGGCTGCGCGCCGCCGCGCCCGGCAACCTGCCGGTCACGTACGTCTCCAAGGCCGCGCTTGCCACCTGCGCGGCGCTGCGGGCGGCGCAGGACCGGCGCGACGACGCCCGGGCCAGCTTCCTGTCCTGGATCCAGGCCGACGACCTGCTCGACCCGCCGCGCTGCCGACCGGGCTCCGAGCAGCAGGTCGGCGAGCGGGTCAGCCTCGCCTACGACGCGTCGATGATGCTCATCCGCGCGGTGGAGAGCCTCGCCGCCCGGCTGCACCACGCCGACCCGCGGCAACGCTGGGAGCCGACGTCGGTCAACCCGGTCGCGGTGCACGCGGAGGTGCTCCGGCAGAACGCCGGGCAGGGCTACCCGGGGGTCGCCGGGCTGATCCGGTTCACCCCCGACTCGGGTGAGCCGGTCGACAAACGGCTCGCCCTGATGCGGGTGGAGCAGGTGCCCGACGTGGCGACGGCGCCGGTGGAGGTGTTCCGCTGTGGGGTGGCCGACGCGTCCACCCCGGCGGCCTGCGGTCCGGCGTGACACGGCCGCACCGGCCCCAGGACTGTCCGGTTGTCGCAGGTGTCCGTTAGGGTTCCTGGGACCAGACGGCCGTTGGCGTTGGGGGCAGAGGTTGGGCAGGCTCGCGTCGGCGTACGAGCAGGCGGTCCGCTCCCACCGAGCGGCCCGGTCGCACCTGGACACCGCCCGCGGCGTGCTCGGCGCGGCGTCGACGACCGTCGCGCCGGCCGGCACCGCCGAGCTGGTGGCCCGCCTCGCCCACCTCGGCGGCACCCTGGCCACTCCCGCGCCGGGTGCCACGCCGCTGACCGACGAGCCGACCGCGGTCCGCATCGGCGCGGCGTCCACCCCGGACGGCGGCTTCCCGGTGCTGGTCCCGCTCGGTGGCGGCCACCACCTGGCGCTGGACGCCGATGTCCGGGACCCGCAGGTCGCCGGGTTGTTGCGGGCGCTGGTGCTGCGGCTGGTCGCCACCGCGCCGCCCGGTCAGGTCCGGGTCGCCGGCATCGACACCGCCGCGGTGGGCGCCACCTTCGGCCCGCTGCGCCCGTTGCTCGACGCCGGGGTGCTGCACCCACCGGCGACCGGCGAGGCGGAGGTGGCCGCGCTGCTGGACTCCGCCGAGCGGCACGCCCGCGCGGCGCAGCACGCCCAGCCGGCCGCCCGGCACCTGCTGGTGGTGGTCGCCACCGCCGCGCCGCCGCCGCGCGAGCTGGCCCGGCTCGCCGCGCTCACCCATGCCGGCCCGGCCGCCGCCGTCTGCGTGCTGCTCGCCGGCCACCCGTCGCGGCTGCCCGGCGCGACCCCGACGCCGCTGGGCGGCACCACCGCGGTCCGGCTCAACCAGGGGTACGCGCACGTCGGCGACCCGCCCGGCACCCCGTTCAGTGTGGACGGCACCGGTCTCGCCGCTCCCGTCCTGCTCGACGGTGATCCGCCGTCGGCGTCGGTACGCGCGCTCGCCGACCACCTGGCCGCCGCCGCCCGCCGCTCCGACGCGCTGCCCTTCACCGACCTGCTGCCCGAGCGGCGCTGGGTCGAGTCCGCCGCCAACGGCCTGCGGACGGTGATCGGCCGGGCCGGCGGCACCGCGCCGACAGTCGCCCTCGACACCCCGCTGACGCTCGCCTTCGACGACGCCACCCCGCACTGGCTGGTCGGTGGGCGCACCGGCGCCGGCAAGACCGTCTTCCTGCTCGACGTCCTCTACGGGTTGGCCGCCCGCTACTCTCCGGCCGAGTTGCAGCTCTACCTGCTCGACTTCAAGGAGGGCGTGAGCTTCACCGAGTTCGTGCCCACCAGTCGCGACCCGTCCTGGCTGCCCCACGCCCGCGCCGTCGGCATCGAGTCCGATCGCGAGTACGGTCTCGCCGTCCTGCGCGAGCTACGCCGGGAGGCGCAACGCCGGGCCACCGCGCTGAAGCGTCACGGCGTCACCAAACTCGCCGACCTGCCCCGGGACAATCCGCTGCCGCGCGTCGTGGCGGTCATCGACGAGTTCCACGTGTTGCTCGCCGGCAACGACGCGTTGGCCCGCGAATCCGTCGACCTGCTGGAGGAGCTGGCCCGCAAGGGCCGCTCGTACGGCATCCACCTGGTGCTGGCCAGCCAGAGCATGACCGGCATCGAGGCCCTCTACGGGCGGGCCGAGGCGATCTTCGGTCAGTTCGCGTTGCGGGTGGCACTGCCCGGCGGTGGCGGCGTGCTCGACCAGCTCAACACCGCCGCCGCGGCCCTGCCGATCGGCTCCGCCGTGGTCAACACCGCCGCCGGTGCGGTCGGCGCCGACACGGTGCTGCGCTTCCCCGACGCGCACGCCGCGGCGGCGGACCTCGCAGCGCTGCGCCACGAGCTGTGGCAGGCCCGCCCGCCGGGCTCGCGGGCACCGGCGGTCTTCAAGGGGTACGAAGCCGCGCGGGTCGAGGACGACCCCACCTTCGCCGGGCTGCGCCCCGGTGGCCGGCGTCCGATGGCCCTGGTCGGCCGGACTGTCGACGTGCACGGCACCACCGCGCTGTTCCTGATGGACGCCACCCCCGGCCGGCACCTCGCCGTGGTGGGCACCGCACCGGCCGGCGCGGACGTGCTGCGCGCCGCGACGCTCAGCCTGGCCCGCCAACACACCCCCGGCGACGTCCGGTTCCAGCTCGCCGCCCTGGTCACCGCCGCGGCCGGGGTCGCCGACGACACCGAAACCGCCCTGCGGGCCGCCGGCCACGAGGTGCGGCGCCTCGACGCCGCCGGGCTGCGCGAGCGCGTCGCCACGCTGGCCGCCGAGCCCACCGGTCGGGAATACCTTGTCGTGTTCGGCATGGACGCCGCCGCGCCGGTCCTCGGGGCCACCGACCCGGGCACCTTCCGCTCCGGCCTGGACGACCTGCGCACCCTGCTGCGCCAGGGCCCCGGGCAGGGGGTGCACCTGCTCGGCTGGTGGCGTGGGCTGCGCCGGCTCGCCGACGACCTCGGCGGCACCCAGAACCGCGACGACGTCGCCTGCCTGGTGGCGCTCAACGTGCCCGGCAGCGAGCTGGCCCTGCACCTCGGGACACACGACCTGGCCTACACGCCCCGCGCCGACCGGGCGCTGCTGATCGACCGGCACGACCAGCGCACCCGGCTGATCGTCCCGTTCGTCGGCGAAGAGCACGAGCCGGACGGGGAGCGGTGACAGTGTCCTTCGAGGAGTACGCGGCGCTGGCCCGACAGCTCGCCGAGCAACGCCGCACCGGCGAACAGCACGCCGCCGCCGAGTCCGAGCGCCGCCGTGACCTGCACGCCGCCGTCGATTACCTACACCAGCGGCTGACCGCCCAGGGGCACCGGCTCGACCAGCTCGGCCGAGCCATCGGCATCGACCAGCCGCCCGCCGGCCCCGTCCCAGGTTCCGCGAGTCCGAGCGAGACCGCCGCCTGGCCCGGCCCACCGTCCGGCTCGGGCTCGGCGTCGGCGTCCGGCTCCGGTCCGGCCTCCGCTGGCGGGCCCGCCCGTTCCAGCGCGGCTGGCTCTGGCTCGGCCTCCGCTACCGGGGCTTCGACGGCACCCGGAACCGGGGA